>CALMAR010000060.1 GCA_937859855.1 uncultured Kineosporia sp. | reverse complement strand
CGGTGCTGTCCTTCGATGGGTGGGCAGTAGGTCGGTTCAGACGAGTGTGCGGCCGCCGTCGATGTAGAGGCACTGGCCGGTGATGAAGGCGGCCCGGTCGGAGACCAGGAAGGTGATCGCGTCGGCGACCTCCTCGGGGCGGCCGAGGCGCCGGGCGGGGACGAGCGACTCGAGCTCCTCGCGGTGCCCGTCGCGGTCGAGGTAGCTGCGGGTCAGGTCCGTCTCGACGTAGCCGGGCCCGACGGAGTTGACGGTCACGCCGTGGGGAGCCCACTCGCGCGCCATCACTCGCATCATCTGGTTGATGCCGCCCTTGGTGGCGGCGTAGGGGCCGTGCTTGGGGTGGGCGAGCAGCGCCGAGACCGAGGAGAGGAAGACGATCCGGCCGGTGCCGGCCGCGACCATCCGGCGCCCGACCTCCTGCCCCAGCCACCAGGCGGTGGAGAGGTTGAGGGTCAGAATCGACTGCCAGTCGTCGTCACCGAGGTCGAGGACGGGACGCCGGTCGTTGCGGCCCACGGCGTGCAGGAACAGCTGGGGCGTGCCGACGGCGGCCGTGGCCCTCTCGACGACGGCGCGGCAGCGCTCGGCGGTGGAGACGTCGGCGACCAGGGTGACCACCTCGGCCCCTGCCTCCTTGACGGCCCGCGCGACGAGCCCCAGGTTCTCCTCGTCACGGTCGACGACCACCACGCAAGCACCTTGGCCGGCCAGGCTGACGGCGGTCGCACCGCCCAGGCCACCAGCTCCCACGACGAGAGCGGGTCGGCCGGAAAGGCCCAGCCAGTCAGACATGTCGAGGGGTCCCGTCGTTCTCGCATTACGAAAGTCGCTTTCCCTCTACAATAGGCATTGGCCGAGGAACATGTCCAGAGACCCGGACCCGCTCGCCTAGGCTGACGACCCCGCGTCGGCAGCACGAGAACCGGACGGGGCAAGGAGGAGCGCGGTGCCACCCGAGAGCAACGGCCGAGGTGCCGGACGACGTGCGTCAGGCGCGGCCGCCACCGCCGGCGACAAGCCGGAGTACCGCGTCGAGGCGTTGGCCAAGGGGCTGCGCATCCTCAGCCTCTTCGACGAGCAACGCCCCTCCTGGCGGGTCACCGACCTCGCCGCGGCGGCGGGGCTGCCGATGCCGACCGTCTACCGCGTCGTGCAGACGCTGACCAGCGAGGGCTACCTCGACCATCTGCCCAACGGCGACTACCGGCCCGGCGTCCGCACGCTGACGCTCGGTACGGCGGCCCTTCGCAGCCTCGACCTGGTCGAGGTGGCCACACCGCCGCTGCGCCGCCTGGCCGACCGGACCGGTGAGACGGTGAACCTCGCCGTGCTCAACGGCGACCTGGTCCTCTACCTCGTCCGGCTGCGCAACTCCGACCTGGTCACCGCCAACATCCAGGTGGGCTCGACGCTGCCCGCGGTGACCACCTCGATCGGCAAGCTCCTGCTCGCCCACCTCGACGACGCCGACCTCGAGTCGCGCGTGACCGACGCGTCCTTCCGCTCCCAGCACGGCCCGAACGCCAAGATCTCCCTCGACGAGCTGCGCGGCGAGCTGACCCAGATCCGCAACCAGGGCTGGGCGATGCAGGACGAGGAGCTCGCCCACGGACTGCGCTCGGGGGCCGGACCCGTGACCGCCGCGGGCCGCGGGGTCGGGGCCGGGGTGAACCTCGCCGTCCAGGCGCGCGACTGGTCGACCCAGCGGATCATGCGCGAGCTGCAGCCCACGCTGCTCGAGACCTGCGCGGAGATCTCGGCGCTCGGCGCCGGTGCCAGCTGATGGCCGAGCCCACGAGCGAGCCGACCACCGGAGCCCGCCTCGCCAAGCTGCTCCCCGGTGCGCTCGACGAGGACCAACGCGCGGTGTACGACACCGTGGCCGGCGGACCCCGCGCCGCTGGACCCCAGCTGTTCCGGCTCGTCGACGACGAGGGCGGCCTCGAGGGGCCGTTCAACGCCTTCCTGCTCCAACCTCGGCTGGGTCAGGCTCTGCAGGCGGTCGGCAGCGCCATCCGCTACCAGACGACCCTGTCCGACCGGGAGCGCGAGGTCGCGATCCTCGTGGTCGCCGCCGTCCGCGACTCGGCCTTCGAGCGGCACGCGCACGAGGCTGTCGGACGGCACGTCGGGCTCACCGACCCCGAGCTCGAGGCCGTCCGAGAGTCCCGCTACGACGGGCTGCCGCAGGAGGACGCCCTGGTGGCGCGACTGGCCCACGAGCTGCTGGTGGCAGGTGACCTGGACGACGAGGCCTACGCGGAGGCCGTCGAGCAGCTGGGCCTCCCCCGGCTCTTCGAGCTGCTCACCCTGGTCGGTTACTACGACACGCTCGCCCTGCAGCTGCGCGTCTTCCGGATCGCCGTCGACACGTGAGCCGCAGGGAGCGGCCTGGCGACACGCGGCTTGACACCGCTGCTGCACGTGCCGATGATTCTACGAAAGCCACTTTCGTCGAATGAGAGAAGCGCATGAAGCTCGTAACCTTCGACGACGGTCGCGTCGGTCACCTCGACGGCGAGGAGATCGTGGAGCTCGCCACCGCGTCCACGCGTGAGTACTTCGAGCGCGGCGCCCAGGTCGAGGAGACCGGCGCTCGCGTGCCGCTGGCCGACGCCACCCTTCGTGCGCCCATCGTGCCGAAGAAGTTCTTCCACACCGCCGGCAACTTCGCCGACCACCACGAGGAGCTCCAGGCCGTCGACTGGTCGCACCCGGTGCACAAGGGCATCGTGTTCTTCCAGAACGTCGACGCGATCATCGGGCCCGACGAGGCGATCGTCTACCCGGAGGGGCTGACCAAGGAGCTCGACTACGAGCTCGAACTCGGCATCGTGATCGGCAAGAGCGGCAAGTTCTTCGGTCCCGACGAGGCCGAGGACTACATCGCCGGCTACCTCGTCTTCAACGACATCACCGCGCGCGACATCCAGCGCCGCGAGATGCAGTCCGGCGTCTTCTCCTTCTCGAAGGCGATCGACACCTTCTGCCCGATCGGCCCGTGGATCGTCACCAAGGACGAGCTGCCCGACCCGCAGAGCATGCCGATGCAGCTGCGCGTCAACGGCGAGGTCCGCCAGCAGGGCAACACCTCCCAGATGCGGATCTCCATCCCGCACCTGGTGGCACATCACTCGGCACAGGGCTACAGCGCCGGTGACATCATCACCACCGGCACCATCTCCGGCGTCGCGGCGATCCAGCCGAACCCGTTCGACTTCTACCTGCGGCCCGGCGACCAGATCGAGGCCGAGATCGAGGGGGTCGGCATCCTGCGCAACCACGTCGTCGCGTGGAAGGAAGCCCACGACACCGAGCCGTACACCACGGACCTCTACTCCTCGGACGTCGACAGCTGATGCATCTCGGCTCCGTCGACGGCCGCGCCGTTCTCGTCTCCGGCCACCAGGCCCTCGACGTCGCCACGGCCTCCGGCGAGGCACTGCCCGCTGATCCGGTCGCGCTGCTCGAGCGCTGGGACGACCTTGTCGCCTGGGCACCTGACGCCGAATGGGTGACGGCGTACGACGTGACCGCAGAGCGGCTCGGTCCCCCCGTGCCGACGCCGCGACAGGTGTTCGCGATCGGGCTGAACTACGCGCCGCACGCCGCCGAGACCGGCTTCACGCCACCGGCGCAGCCGATGGTGTTCACCAAGTTCCCGACGTGCATCGTCGGACCGGTCGCAGACGTTTCGCTGCCACCGGGCAACGTGGACTGGGAGATCGAGGTGGTCGCCGTCGTCGGTCGCGGCGGCTTTCGGATCCCCCGCGAGCAGGCCTGGGACGCTCTGGCCGGGCTGACCATCGGCCAGGACCTCTCCGAGCGGGTCGCCCAGCTCGCCGGCACCCCGCCGCAGTTCTCCCTGGCCAAGTCCCACCCCGGCTTCGGCCCGACCGGCCCCGTGCTGGTCAGCACCGACGAGTTCGCGGACCGCGAGGACATCGGCTTCGAGTCCCGGATCGGCGACGAGGTGATCCAGCACGGCCGCACCTCGCAGCTGATCTTCCCGATCGACGTCCTCGTCGAGCACATCTCCGCGACCTGTCCGCTGCTCCCGGGAGACCTGATCTTCACCGGTACCCCCGGCGGCGTCGGCAACCGGCGCGAGCCCCCGCGCTTCCTCCATGACGGCAACGTGCTGACCAGCCGGATGGACGAGGTCGGCGAGATCCGCCAGACCTTCGTCGCCGGCCGGTAGGGGATGGTGAGTCCGATTCCGGGTTCAAGCCGCACGAGCCTCAGGAAACTGCGAGCGTCATGATCCGGGCCACGCCTTCGCCTGGAACCGCACTGCGGCCACAACGCACTTGCGCCCGAGAGCTCCCGACGACTGCGGAAGCGAAGACGCCATGACCACGTTCGACGCGATCACATCACAGCTGGACGACCTCGCTATCGAAGTTCCGTCCTGGGCCTACGGCAACAGCGGCACCAGGTTCAAGGTGTTCTCAACCCCCGGCACGCCACGGACGGTGCGGGAGAAGATCGACGATGCCGCGCAGGTACACCAGTACACCGGCCATGCCTCCACCGTGGCATTGCACATCCCCTGGGACCTCGTCGACGACTTCACCGCCTTGCGCCGCTACGCCGAAGACCAGGGCCTGCGTCTGGGCACCATCAACTCCAACACATTCCAGGATGACGCCTACAAGTTCGGCTCTCTGACCGCGGCCGAGCCTGCCGTGCGTCAGAAGGCGATCGACCATCACCTGGAATGCATCGAAATCATGAACCGGACCGGGTCCCGTGACCTGAAGATGTGGCTCGCCGACGGATCCAACTACCCCGGACAGAACGACCTACGCCAGCGGCAGGACACCCTTGCCGAGTCCCTCGCCACCATCTACGCCCAACTGAGCAGCGACCAACGGCTGGTGCTGGAGTACAAGTTCTTCGAGCCCGCGTTCTACGCCACGGACGTGCCGGACTGGGGCACCTCGTACGCGCACGTTTCCGCTCTCGGCGATCGGGCCGTGGTCTGCCTCGACACCGGCCACCACGCCCCGGGCACCAACATCGAGTTCATCGCCGCCCAGTTGTTGCGCCTGGGAAAGCTTGGCGCCTTCGACTTCAACTCCCGGTTCTACGCCGACGACGACCTCATCGTCGGTGCCGCCGATCCATTCCAATTGTTCCGGATCATGGTTGAGGTGGTCCGCGGCGGGGGCCTTGATCCGCAAGCCGGCGTGGCGTTCATGCTGGATCAGTGCCACAACATCGAGGACAAGATCCCGGGCCAGATCCGCTCTGTGCTCAACATCCAGGAGATGACTGCTCGCGCGCTGATGCTGGATCGGGAGGCGCTGGCGAAGGCTCAGTCCGCCAACGACGTTCTGGCCGCCAACGGCATTCTCATGGACGCCTTCTACACCGACGTCAGACCGCACCTGGCCGCCTGGCGCGAGGCACAGGGCTTCGCCGCCGACCCGATGGCCGCCTTCATGGATTCCGGGTACCTGCAGGGGATCGCCACCGAACGTGTCGGCGGCCAGCAGGCCAGTTGGGGCGCCTGATGCCGCTCGTGCACCCCAACGAACCCGTCGGCGAGGAAGTCTCCACGATGACCAATCCCGCAGTGACCGCCCTGGTTGCCCGGTCCAATCGACTGGGTTCAGATCCGAAGAACACGAACTACGCCGGCGGCAATGCCTCGGCCAAGGGTTCCGAGATCGATCCCGTCACAGGCGAAGACGTTGAGTTGCTCTGGGTCAAAGGCTCGGGCGGGGACTTGGGCACCCTCACCGAGGATGGCCTGGCTGTCCTGCGACTGGACAGAATGCGAGCTCTCGCCGATGTCTACGGCGGTGTCGACGCAGAAGACGAGATGGTCGCCGCATTCGATTTCTGTCTGCACGGGAAGGGTGGGGCCACCCCTTCGATCGACACCGCCATGCATGGCCTGTTGAATGCCACCCACGTGGATCACCTGCACCCGGACTCGGCGATCGCCATCGCTACAGCCGCCGACGGTGAAGAGCTGACGCGCAAGATTTTCGGCGGCAGTGTGGTGTGGGTCCCGTGGCGCCGACCAGGCTTCCAGCTAGGCCTCGACATCGCTGCCATCAAGGATGCCAATCCCCAGGCAATCGGTTGCATCCTCGGCGGACACGGGATCACGGCCTGGGGTGACACATCGGAGGAGTGCGAGACCAATTCTCTGAAGATCATTCATACTGCTGCGGCCTACATCGCTGCCAACACCAAGAGCGAACCGTTCGGACCCGCCCTGCAGGGCCACGAAGCCCTGCCGGAGGTCGAACGACACGCGCGTGCCGCAGCACTCGCCCCTACTCTTCGCGCGATCGCATCCCGCGACCATCCGATGGTCGGCCACTACACCGACTCAACCGTCGTCCTGGACTTCCTTGCCCACACGGAGCACCCCCGGCTCGCCGAACTCGGAACGAGTTGCCCTGACCACTTCCTGCGCACCAAGATCAAGCCTCTCGTCCTCGACCTAGCCCCGTCCTCCACAGTCGAAGCCTCCATCGAGCGTCTGGAGGAGCTGCACGACACCTACCGGGCCGACTACCAGGCGTACTACGCCCGCAACTCGACCGCTGACTCCCCCGCCATCCGCGGCTCTGACCCGCTGATCATCCTCATCCCCGGTGTCGGCATGTTCAGCTACGGCAAGGACAAGCAGACAGCGCGCGTTGCCGGTGAGTTCTACGTCAACGCGATCAACGTCATGCGTGGAGCCGAAGGCCTGTCGACCTACACCCCGATCGACGAGCGTGAAAAGTTCCGCATCGAGTACTGGGCGTTGGAGGAAGCCAAGCTGCAGCGCATGCCCAGGCCCAAGCCGCTGGCGACCCGGATCGCGCTGATCACCGGCGCCGCCTCAGGCATAGGCAGGGCAACAGCTGCCAGGCTTGCCGCCGAAGGAGCCTGCGTTGTCATCGCCGATCTCGACGAGGAGAAGGCCGCCGCCGCCGCCGCCGAAATGGGAACCAGCGACGTCGCCGTCGGTGTTGGCGTCGACGTGTCCGACGAGGACGCGATCCAGAAAGCCATCGATGCTGCCGTTCTCGCCTTCGGTGGCCTCGACCTTGTCGTCAACAATGCCGGTCTGTCACTGTCCAAGCCACTTCTGGAGACAACGGCAGCGGACTGGGATCTTCAACACGATGTCATGGCACGCGGGTCGTTTTTGATCTCCAAGGCGGCCGCCAAGGTCCTCATCCCGCAGAAGCTCGGCGGCGACATCATCTACATCTCCAGCAAGAACTCGATCTTTGCCGGCCCCAACAACATCGCCTACTCCGCCACCAAGGCTGACCAGGCCCATCAGGTCCGCCTGCTGGCCGCCGAACTCGGTGAACACGGCATCAAGGTGAATGGCGTCAACCCCGACGGCGTCGTTCGTGGTTCCGGCATCTTCGCTGGAGGCTGGGGCGCCAAGCGGGCTGCCGTCTACGGCGTCCCCGAAGAAGAACTCGGGACGTACTACGCCCAGCGCACCCTCCTCAAGCGGGAAGTCCTTCCCGAGCACTGCGCCAACGCAGTCTTCGCCTTGTGCGGCCCGGACATGACCCACACCACCGGGCTGCACATCCCCGTCGATGCCGGCGTCGCGGCTGCCTTCCTGCGATGAACAGTGGGGCTGTCGCGGCCGTCGATCTCGGCGCCACCAGCGGCCGCGTCGTTCTCGGTCGCGTCGGACCCGACCAACTCGACATCATCGACGTGCACCGATTCCGCAACATTCCGGTTCGCACCCGGGACGGATTGCACTGGAACATCCTGGAGTTGTACCGCAATGTCGTCGAGGGCCTCCGCAAGGCCGTCGTCATCGAGCCCAACCTGATCAGCATCGGCATCGACTCCTGGGCGGTCGACTACGCGCTCCTCAGGCACGGACGAATGATCGCCACCCCCTACCACTACCGGGACGAAAGGAACCATCGCGGCGTCGAAGCGGTCGACCAGCTTCTCGACGCAAGAGAGCTCTACGCCGCCAACGGCCTGCAGTTCCTGCCCTTCAACACCGTTTACCAACTGGCTGTCGACCGCGACGACGGGCTCCTCGATCAGGCGACGATGCTGCTCATTCCAGATCTCATCGCCTATTGGCTCACTGGCGCCCGGGTTGCCGAACGAACGAACGCCTCTACCACCGGGCTCGTCGACGTGACCACCGGTATCTGGCACGACAAGCTGCGGACGATCCTCGGACTGCCGCAGGAACTCCTGCCACCACTGATCAGTCCAGGAAACCGGATCGGTAGCCTGACGCAGGACGTCGCCTTGGAGCTGGGTGCTGCGCAGATCGATGTGGTGGCCGTGGGATCCCACGACACGGCGTCCGCGGTCGTGGCCGTCCCGATGAGGTCCCCGAACGCGGCGTACCTCTGCTCGGGCACCTGGTCCCTCATCGGGGTGGAAATCGATGAACCCATCCTGTCCGAGGAGTCGCGGGCCGCCAACTTCACCAACGAAGGCGGCGTCGACGGAGACACCCGCTACCTGCGCAACGCGATGGGCATGTGGCTAGTCAACGAATGCGTCAACGCATGGCAGAAGGACGGCGCAACCGTCGACCTCGTCGGGTTGGTCAGCGACGCCAGCCATGCCGACGACTACGTGATCTTCGACGTTGAGCATCCCTCACTTCTTCCCGCCGGCGACATGCCATCGCGAATCCTCGACCTCGCACCGCGACTGCAATACACCGACCGTGCCACCGTCGTGCGATCCATCTTCGAAAGCCTGGCCTGGGCCTACGCGCAAACCCTCGAGACGCTGCAACGCATCAGCGGCGTCACCATCGAGACCGTTCACATCGTCGGCGGGCCAAGCCAGAATCCCTTGCTGTGCCAGCTCATCGCTGACCGCTCCGGTCGCCCCGTGATCGCCGGGCCCGTCGAAGCCACCGCCATCGGCAACCTCCTCGTCCAAGCTCGCTCAGCCGGATTGATCGACGGGACCCTGCACCACGTACGCGAGCTGGTCACGAGGACAACCAAACCGCTCGAATACAAGCCCCGCCAGCTACGCATGCCGCCCTCTGGAGCCAGCACATGACGCTTATGCCCGACCACCCGGTCCGGCCTGTCAATCCGGCCGCACCCGAACGCGCGGCCGTCCGGCCCAAGCGGCAGCTACCCAAGGCCAGCGACCTGCGCCCGCTCCTGCGCTTCAAACGGCCAGAGTTCAACCCGACCAGACGGCGCCTCGACTCCGCCCTGACGATCGACGACCTGCGTCGCATCGCCAAGCGACGCACCCCCTCAGCCGCCTTCGACTACACCGACGGTTCCGCCGAGGCCGAGACGTCCCTGCGGCGGGCCCGCGAAACCTTTGCTGACCTCACTTTCCATCCAGCAATCCTTCGGGACGTGTCCAGCGTCGACACCGGATGGGATGTCCTCGGCCACCGAACTGAGCTGCCCTTCGGTATCGCTCCCACCGGCTTCACCCGGATGATGCAGACCGAAGGAGAACGCGCCGGCGCCGGCGCCGCAGCCGCAGCCGGAATCCCCTTCACGCTGTCAACCATGGGCACCACGTCGATTGAAGATGTCGCCGCCGCCGCGCCCAACGGCCGTAACTGGTTCCAGCTCTACATGTGGAAGGACCGCGACCGGTCCATGGCGCTCGTCGCGCGAGCTGCCGCAGCGAGCTACGACACCCTCGTGCTCACGGTCGACGTCCCGGTCGCCGGGGCACGATTGCGGGACAAGCGCAACGGATTCACCATTCCGCCCCAGCTGACCCTACGTACCGTCATCGATGCCATTCCACGCCCAGCCTGGTGGCTCAATTTCCTGACCACCGAACCGCTCGCCTTCGCGTCCTTGGATCGGTGGCCAGGAACTGTCGCCGAACTCCTCGACACCATGTTCGACCCCAGCGTCACCTATGAAGATCTTGTCTGGATCCGTGATCAATGGCCCGGCAAGGTCGTCGTCAAGGGTGTTCAGACACTCGCCGACGCCAAGCGCCTGGCCGACACCGGAGTCGACGCCATCACCTTGTCCAACCACGGTGGCCGACAACTCGACCGGGCTCCCGTTCCCATGCGGCTACTACCCGAAGTAGCCCGTGAGGTCGGGAAAGACATGGAGATCCATCTGGATACCGGCATCATGACCGGCGCCGATATCGTCGCAGCCGTAGCGCTCGGAGCTCGCTTCACCATGATCGGCCGCGCCTACCTCTACGGCCTCATGGCCGGCGGCCGCGCCGGCGTCGACAAGACGATCGACATCCTTCGCACCGACATTGAACGCACCATGCGCTTGCTCGGCGTCACGACACTCGAAGAGCTCACCCCGGCACACGTGCAACTTCCCTAGACACCACACCGTTCGGCTTCAGCACGCCTGCATCGGTGCGCCGGGAGGTCTTACCGGCCGGCCAGCTCGGCGACGAGCGGAGCGAACGTGTCCGCAACGTTGGCGCCGAAGGCGAAGTAGGAGACGCCGGTCTCATCGCGTCGCCGGCGCAGCTCCTCGGCGGCCACCTGCGGGTCGGGCGACAGGTAGGCCAAGGAATCGGCCGCCCGCAACGCGGCGGGGTCGGTGTCGGGGGGCGCCATGAACGGCGAGACGGTGTCCCCGACCACAGGGATGTGCATCGAGAGCTCCACGTCGCGGTTGCTGTGAAAGTCGCGCATCCGCTGCACCACTGCGGCTCGCGGCTCATCCGGCGCCATCGCGAAGGTGACGGTGTCCGCGATCTCGGCCGCCAGCGCCCGCGCCCTCGGGCCGATCACCGCCATCGCCACCGGCGTGTGTCCCTGCTCGCCGTCGAGCTCGCGCAGTGCAGCGACGCACTCGCGCACCTGGTCCAGCCGCTCACCCGGTGATGGCACGGGCAGTCCCCGCTCGCGCAACTCGTCCTCGATGCCGGGCCGCCCGACCCCGATGCCCATCTCGAAGCGACCCTGCGTGAGCAACGTCAGCGAGTGAGCTTCCCACGCGGTCAGCCACGGCGCGCGCAACGGGGCGGCATAGACCCAGGTGCCCACCCGCACGTCGGCGACCGTCGCCGCGACGGCCAGCGCGGGCGCGGGGGCCGGCTGCAACTGCGGGAAGTCCGGCATCAGCACCGTCGAATAGCCGTGATCCGCGATGCGACGCACCTGCTCGCGCCAGGTCGGCAGGTCGGACAGGAACGGGGCCACGATGCCGAAGCGAAAGGCTTGGGCATCCCTGGAACTCGTGGCGGTCATATCCACCCTCTCCATCCGGTCCGTCCAGCCCGGTCTCGATCCGAACCCTCGTCAGCTACTAACGGGCGGGCCGATTCGACGACCGAGACGGCCAATCTCCGGCACACGGCCGGCAACCGCAAGCTGTTTGCTCGCAATCGAGGCCGAGCCGAAGCGTCCACGCACACCCTTCGGCGGGTGGTCCGACGGTTCACAGCGCAGACGTTCATCGGCGATCCAGGACGTATGTGTTGACGCGATTCCTGTACCGACCGATCCCCGGCTTCCATCCGGAAACCGAGAGCCTGGAGGAGCCGCGAAGACCGGGCATGCCGGATGTCGGCTTCGGCGACGATCCGCAGATCAGATTAGTGGTCGGTGACCTGAAGCTGCCGAATCACGGCAAGGAGCGCTTCGTGAGCGTAACCGTTCGACCATCGCGAGGGGCAGACCCTCCCCCGACTTCGAGATCATCGGCCGGACGCTCGGCGGCGACCACGCCAATCTGCTGGTTGCTGTGACGGTCCGACGCGCGGATGCTTGGGTGCTGTCGAAGCGGACCTGGGTGCCGCCTGGGTGTAGAACGCTCGCGCTACATCATCACCGGAACGCTGCTGGTCAGCCGTGGAACCGGCGCAGGAAGCGTCCGGCTTCACCTGGGCTCGGCAAATGTTTGGGTGCCGAGGACGGCGAGCATCTCCAACCGCTCAGCAGTCCCGCTGCCGGGATGTGGGCGGAACAGGACGAGCCGCTGCCCGGTCGGTTCGCTCAGCACGACGTCGCATTGGAGGTCGAGCGGGCCCACCTCGGGGTGGTGGAGGGCCTTGCGACTGGACCGCCGGACTGCGACCTCGTGCCGGGCCCAGATCTCGCCGAACTCCGTGCTGCTCGCGGACAGCTCGTCGACCAGCGCCCGCGCCTCCACGTCACCCTGCCGACGGCCCAGCGCGGCGCGCAGGTCGGCGACATACTCGCGGCCGAGCGATTCGTGCTGCTCGGAGACGTACCGACCGCGCAGTTCGGGGTCGGTGAACCAGCGCCAGATGAAATTGCGCCGGCGCCCAGTCGCCATGGCCAGCGGCCCGAGCAGCGCCACGTTGAGCCCGTTCTGGGCCACGACGTTGTGCAGGTCGTCCGCGATCAGGGCCGGCACGCTGGTTGCCAGCGCGTCCAACACGCACATCAGACCGGGGTCGGCGTACCCGAGCGACTGGTGCCGTTGCGGGGGTTCATGGCCGGCGAGCAGGTAGACGTGGTCGCGTTCGTCCAGGGTCAGGCGCAGGGCCCGACTGATGGCGCCGAGCATCTCGCGTGAAGGCCGCGGCCCGCGTCCCTGCTCGATGCGCTCGTAGTAGTCACTGGACATGTCGGCCAGGACGGCGACCTCGTCTCGGCGCAGTCCCGGTGCGCGTCGGCGGCCACCGACGACCATACCTACATCGGCCGGCTGCAACTGCTCGCGGCGGTGACGCAGGAAGACGCCGAGATCGTGCGAACCCACCCATCCATTATGACCGCACCGCACTGCGCGATACCCGGACTTCCGATCCGGGGTAAGGCGGGGCGCCCCGGCCGGTCCGCCGCGGGTGCAGCGTGGAGGTAGTAGACGAACCGTCCCACCCGGAGGCACCCATGCCCGACACCAAGATCGCGCTTATCACCGGCGCCAGCCGCGGCCTCGGCCGCAGCATGGCCGTCCACCTCGCCCGCGCCGGCGTCGGCGTGATCGGCACCTACAATCGCAGCAAGGAGGAAGCCGACCGGTTGATCGACGAACTGCGGGAGGCTGGCGTCCCGGCTGCCGCGCTCAAGCTCGACGTCGCCGACAGCTCCACATTCGCCTCGTTCGTCCACGAAGTGCGCACGACGCTTGGCGACTTCGGCGATGACCGCGTCGACTATCTGGTCAACAACGCCGGCATCGGCACCTATGCGCCGTTCGCGGAGACCACCGAGGAGCAGTTCGACGAACTCGTCCGGATCCAGTTCAAGGCACCGTTCTTCCTCACCCAGGCGCTGCTGCCGCTGCTGGCCGACGGCGGCCGGATACTCAATGTGTCGTCCGGGCTGGCGCGCTTCACCGGTCCGGGCTATGCGGCCTACGCCGCCGCCAAAGGCGCGATCGAGGTGCTCACCCGATACCAGGCGAAGGAACTCGGCGAGCGGCAGATCCGCGTCAACGTCCTCGTTCCCGGTGCGATCGCGACCGACTTCGGTGGCGGCATGGTGCGCGACAACGCCCATGTCAACCAGATGGTCGCGAGTCAGATCGCGCTGGGCCATCCGGGCGAGGCTGACGACATCGGCGCGGCCGTGCCAGCGATCCTGTCCGAAGGATTCGGCTGGGCGAACGGAACGCGCATCGAGCTCTCCGGTGGCCAGAACCTCTAGGAGAATCCGCTCCGGGACCCGCAACGAGTCATCGTAACGGCGATGGCGTCTGCGGCTGGCAGCCCATGGTGGTTCGGTGTCGTGCGGCTGCGGTCTGGTGGTGTGCCCAGGCTGTGGTCTCGTCGTGGCGGGGTGCGGTTTCGGAGCAAGCACAGGCGCATCACCCGGGTCGAACTCCCCCCGCCGACCATCGATCGGGCCAACCAGTCTCCGGTGTGCTGTCAGCGGTTGCCGGGCTAGACCCGGGCGACGATTTCGTCTGCTACCCAACGGGCGCTGGCATTCGGGTACGGGGGGGACAGCATCAGCACCACGTGGCCGAAGCCCGCATCCACGGCCTCACGGACGGATGCGCGGGTAGCCGCCGGGTCGTCGTAGGACACAGGCAGCGCGACCGAGCGGGTGATCTCAGAGGGGTTGCGGCCGATCTCGACGCAGAAACCGTTGAGCATCGCGCTCCGCTCCACGCAATCTGCGACGTCGCCTCCGGGGATGTTCCAGACGTCCGCGTGCTTCGCGACAAGCCGCAGCGTCGCCCTGGCGCGCCCACCGATCAAGATTGGTGTGCGCCGCAAGGGTTTCGGACTGCAAAACGCGCCGACCACGTCGACTTGCGAACCGTGGAAATCAAAGGGCTCCTCGGCCGTCCACAGCCGGCGGACCACCGTGCAGGCCTCGTCGAGGCGAACCACCGCGTCGTCGGTCTCGATGAAAGGTATGCCGTGCGCCAGGTACTCGCGGCGCGCGATCGGATGCCCTGGGCGGGAGCCGACCCCCATGCCCAGAACCAGCCGGCCCCCGCTGATGACGTCAACGCCGGCAGCCATCTTGGCGAGCATCGCAGGCGGCCGAAAGCGGTTACTCGTGACCATGAGACCGATCTCGAGTCGTTCAGTTCGGGCAGCGAGTGCCGCGAGAAGCGTCCAGCCCTCGAACGACGGTCCTAGGGGATCGCCGCCGAGCGGCATCAGATGGTCGTACAGCCAGGCGTGGTCGAAGGCATCCAGCGCGTCGGCGTCCTGCCAGGTTCCCAAGACGTCCTGGTAGGAGACCTGGGCAGGCGCGGTCATCAGCCCGAAGCTGGTCATTCTTCTCCTGTATGTCAAACTCAACCGGATCCCTGTTCCGTTCCGACACTATGGATCAGAGTTCCGTTTAGCAAGGGGGACAGATGTCCGGGAAGCGGGCCGATGCTCGCCGCAACGAGGCGACACTGCTGGACGCAGCCGCCGCCGCGTTCGTGTCAAGCGGCGTGGACGCCCCGGTGCGTGACATCGCTGCCCGCGCCGGCGTCGGCGTCGGCACCATTTACCGCCACTTCCCCACCCGCGCCGACCTCGTAGTAGCTGTCTACCGGCACCAGGTCGAAGCCTGTGCGGCGGCCGGCCCCACGCTGCTCGCGACCGGTTCGCCCTACGCCGCGCTTTCACGCTGGATCGATCTGTTCGTCGACTTCCTTGTCACCAAGCACGGACTCGCGCAGGCGATGCGATCAGACGAGGCGTCGTTCCTAACCCTGCACGACTACTTCCTCGGACGGCTCGTGCCGGTCTGCGCGTCGTTGCTCGAGGCCACCGCCGCAGCCGGCGAGATCCGCCCAGGTGTCGACGCGCGGGGCCTGATGTTCCCCGGCGGCAACCTTTGCATCGGTCCCGACGACCCTCCCAACGACGCGCACGAGATGGTGCACCTGCTGGTGGCCGGCCTGACCAGCCGGCCACCCGCTACCGACGCGCTCGACCCGACCTAGGCATCCACGAACTTCAGCACCTGGAAGCGCGTACGAGACCAACCTCCCGCGACATCGACATCGACATCGACATCGACATCGGCGCGGAGGGCCGGGGGGAAGCAGGAGCGGCGGCGTCCTCGGTCGCGGGGTCGCCAACGGCGAATTAGCGTCGACGTCATGGATACCTACCACATCGGCTCGATCACTGTGCACCGCGTGGGATTCGGGGCGATGCAGCTGCCCGGGCCGGGAGTGCTCGGCCCGCCCCGCGACCACAACCAGGCGATCGCGGTCCTGCGCCGAGCGGTCGAACTCGGCGTGGACCACATCGATACCGCACAGTTCTACGGTCCGGACGTCGCCAACGAGCTGATCCACGAGGCGCTGCACCCTTACCCGGAGACCCTCGCACTGGTGTCCAAGGTGGGCGCCGTCCGGGACGACGCGGGCGCGTGGCACCCGGCGCAGCGACCGCACGAGCTGCGCGAGGCGGTCGAGGCAAATCTCAAGACCTTGGCCACCGATCGCCTGGCCGCGGTCAACCTGCGGCTGATGGGCGAGCACGAGGGACCTGCCGAGCAGCGCGTCCCACTGGCCGACCAGCTGGCAGAGATGGTCGCCTTGCGGGACGAGGGCAAGATTGCCGGCGTCGGCATCTCCCAGGCTACCCGGGAGCAGGTTCAGCAGGCCCTCGACCAGGCCGGCATCGTCTGCGTACAGAATGCCTTCAGTCTGGTCGACCAGAAGGACGCCGACGTGCTCGACCTGTGCCGGGACCGCGGCATCGCCTACGTGCCGTACTTCCCGCTGGGTTCGGCATTCCCGCACCTGCCGAAAGTCACCGACAACCCGACCGTGCAGGCGGTGGCCAAGCGAGTCGGCGCGACCCCCGCGCAGGTCGGCCTGGCCTGGCTGCTTGCCCATCGGGAGAACGTGCTGCTGATCCCTGGCACCTCGTCCGTCGACCACCTGGAGCAGAACCTGGCCGTCGGCGACCTGCGGCTTTCCGCCGAGGATCTGGCTGAGCTCGACGATGTCAGCACCGACGCCGAGGCCGGCACGGAGTCCGGATAGCTGGGTCATGAGGAGGTCGGTGGACGATTCAGGGACAGCCAGCCGGGTCCCTCGCTGGTTCTGCAGCCTTCTCCCGCAAACGGTTGCGGGGTAATCGCCTCGCGTCCGGTGTGCGGCTCCACGTACACCCTTAGGTAGTCCGCGCCAAGGCCGGCTGGGGCATCGATGCTGGTCGGCCCGGACGACGCCGCAGTGGTTTCTGTCTCCGGCGGCTGCGTCGACGGCGCGGTATACAAGTTCGCCAGATCCGTGGTTCAGTCCGGCGTCCCGAAGCTTCAGGCGCCACGGCTCTTCAGCCTCAGGGTTTCGAGGGGACCGGGCCGACTCCTACGTCCTTGCTGCCCCTGCCCTCGGCGTGCCCAAAAGGTCCCATTGACAGCTTTTGGTACTGGAGACGAGGATCGCTACGCGCTACGCCTTCGCACGGCCTGCGACGGAGCGGGCCGGGGCGCGTTGGGCCGGAGGTCGCCATGACCATCGAAGCAGTCCCACCTCACGACTCGCGGCGGCGCAGGCGCACAACGATCGCGTTGGCCGCTACGGTCCTGGTCGTGCCGCTGATGGCCGCCACTTCGGCCGCGGCCTCGGCGGGCAACGCGAGTGCGAAGACGGTCGCGGCGATGCCGTACCTCAACCCCAAGCTGCCCGTCGAGCAGCGTGTTCGCGACCTGCTCGGCCGGATGACGCTGGCGGAGAAGGTTGGGCAGATGACGCAGGCCGAGCGCGGGGCGGCGACGACGGACGCGACGCTGGTCGCCAGGCTCGGCCTGGGCTCCGTACTCTCCGGCGGTGGCTCGGTTCCGACGCCGAATACGCCCGAGGGTTGGGCCGACATGGTGGACGGGTTCCAGCAGCAGGCGATGGACACCCGGCTGCGGATCCCGATCATCTACGGCGTCGACGCCGTTCACGGGCACGGCAACGTGTACGGCACGACGATCTTCCCGCACAACATCGGCCTCGGCTCCACGCGCGACCCCGAGCTGGTCCGGCGGGTCGAAGCCGTCACGGCCGCGGAGGTGCGGGCCACCGGGATCCCGTGGGATTTCGCGCCGTGCATCTGCGTGACCCGCGACGCGCGGTGGGGCCGCAGCTACGAAAGTTTCGGTGAGAACCCGAAGCTGGTGTCCGTCATGGGTGCTGCTGCAGTCACCGGGTTGCAGGGCCGCGGGCAACGCGACCTCGACCGGAACGACCGCGTGCTCGCCACCGTGAAGCACTTCGCCGGCGACGGCGACACCGAGTACGGCACCGGCAGTGGGGATTACCCGATCGATCAGGGCATCACGGTCACGAACCGGCGGGACTTCGCCCGGATCGACCTGGCCCCCTACTGGGCGACGGTCCGTGGCGCTCACGCGGGCAGCGCGATGCCGTCGTTCTCCAGCGTCGACTGGACCGAAGACGGCGTCGGCAACCCGATCAAGATGCACCAGAACCGCCAGCTGATCACGGGCGTGCTCAAGGGCACGATGGGACTCGACGGCTTCGTGATCAGCGACTGGGAGGGCATCCACCAGTTGCCCGGTGACTACGCGAACCAGGTCCGGCTGGGCGTGAACGCAGGCATCGACATGTTCATGGAGCCGAACTCCGCGCCTCAGTTCGTCGAGACGCTCATCGCCGAGGTGCAGGCGGGCCGGGTGTCGCAGGCGCGCATCGACGACGCGGTCAGTCGGATCCTCACCAAGAAGTTCCAGCTGGGACTCTTCGAACATCCGTTCGCCGACCGAACGCACATCGATCAGATCGGTTCCGCCGCGCACCGCGCCGTCGCCCGCAGAGCCGTCGCCGAATCGCAGGTACTTCTGAAGAACTCTGGGAACGTGCTGCCGCTGAAGAGGAACTCGAACGTCTACGTCGCGGGCCGCAGCGCCGACGACATCGGCAACCAGTCAGGGGGCTGGACGCTGACCTGGCAGGGCTTTTCGGAGCAGAACCCTGCCGGTGTACCACACCAGCCGGGCACGACCATCCTGGAAGGCATCCGGCAGGTCGCCCCGCGCGCGCATGTGACCTACAGTGCCGACGGCACGGCCCCGACCGCCGGTGCCGATGTGGCCGTCGTGGCTGTCGGCGAGACGCCGTACGCCGAGGGCTTCGGGGACGTCGGCGGGCCGTTGTGGGCCTACGACCCCGCGGACGCCAACCAGCCGCGGGAACCGAAGTCGCTGGAGCTGCAGCCGCAGGACCGCGCCACCGTGGAGCGGGTCTGCGGCCAGGTGAAGAAGTGCGTGGTGCTCGTCGTCTCGGGGCGGCCGCAGATCGTCACCGACCTGCTCGGCAACATCGACGCTCTGGTCGCCTCCTGGCTGCCCGGCACTGAGGGTGCAGGCGTCGCCGACGTGCTCTTCGGCAAGCGGGGTTTCAGCGGCAAGTTGTCCGTGAGCTGGCCGAGAACCGCAGCGCAGGAGCCGATCAACGTCGGCGACGCGAACTACCATCCGCTGTACCGATACGGATACGGCCTCCGCACGAAGTCGGGCTGAGCACGGGGTCAATCGAAGCGTCGGTCACGACGACTCCGACCTCCTCGGCCTTCCTCGGGGCATGACATCGATGACATCGAAATGCAGTTGCAGGCGCATCTCCTGGGAGTTGTCGGGTCGCTTCCGAACCACGCGTGGGGTGCAGTGGACGTTCGCCGGCAGGAACCCAGACGTGCGGTAACGGGCAGGCGCCGTTGGACCGGCGCGCGGCAGCGGAGGTGCATACATGACCATGCGAGTACCAACGGGTGCGGTCGACGTCAGGGACGATGTCGCGTCGCTGTACCGGGACGGCATCGTGGCGCGCCGTGGTGCGTTTCCTCGGGAAGTCGTGGTCGATGTCGCCGAGGACGTCGACCAGGCGTTCCTCGAGGCGCGGGAGCGTCCCGGCGGCGTCGTCGGCCGAGGTCCGAACCGCTTCTACAGCGAGATCCACCCCGAGCAACTACACAGGTTCGTCGATCTTGTGATGCACCCGTGGGTGTCGGCCATCTGCGACACGGTGCTGGGCCCGGACTACCAGATCGTCGAAGTGGGCTTCGACGTTCCCTTGCCCGGCGCGCGCGATCAGCCCTGGCACCGTGACTTCCCGTCAAGCCAGGGCCGAGACGGCCGCCGGCTGACGTCCCTCGCCTTCAACCTCACGCTCGTCGACACCACCGCCGAGATGGGCCCGCTGGAAATTGCGCCGGGCACTCAGTGGGACGACGAGCCGGACTTCGACCACGGCATGTTCCCTGGCCCCGCCTGGCATTCCCGGTACGCCGGTCTGGCGACCCGCAAGATGCCGCAGATCGGCGACGTCTCGGCCCGCTCCGCGCTGACTATCCACCGGGGCACGGCGAACCGATCGGGCACCTCCCGGCCCGTCCTCGTCCTCGGCATGGATGCGCCGGGTGCAGGCAACGCGCAACACCACGACATGGCGGTCACACGCGGCTTCCTCGACTCCCTGCCTGAGGCAGTCCGGCGGCATCTCGTCTGCCCGGTCGTCGAAGAGCTCCAACCGATCGTTCAGAAGCACACGATCGAGGGCCTCGTGATGGGGTGACGCTCTGTGGCTGATGAGTGACGCCGCCGGCGGAGCGAATCCACTCATCTCTGGATCTTCTACGCAGTTTGTCGTTATGCTTCCGTTACTTTTCCGCTCCCCAACCGAGATTCGCGGGCACGTATACAACCGTTTGCGTGAGACCCAAGGTGATGAACATGACTCATCCCAGGTCTTGACCGCTCTGGGACACATCCCCCTGGAGGTTTCGTGCGCTTCACGAAAATCACCCCGCTGGCCGGCATGGCCGTGCTGTCCGCCAGCCTGCTTGTCGCCTGTGGCGGAAGTGACACCACCAGCAGCGCCACCGGCGGTGGGTCCGGTGCGTCCGGTGCCAAGTGTTCGCTGGTGAACGCGACCGATCCCGGCAACGCGGAAGCCCCCTCGGGAGTGCCCGCTGCCGACAAGGCGCCCAAGCTGGCCAAGAAGTCGGGCTACAAGATCGCTTTCAGTCAGAACGCCAGTAACAACCCGTGGCGCCTGGCGGAGACGGCCAGCATGAAGCAGGAGGCCGCCAAGCAGAGCGTCCCGCTGACCATCACGGATGCCAATAACCAGCAGTCCAAGCAGATCGCGGACATCAAGGGGCTCATCGCCCAGAAGCCCGACGCCCTCTTCGTCGCACCGATCACCGAGCAGATCGCCAACGTCGTCAAGGCCGCCGCCGCAGCGAAGATCCCTGTCTTCCTCCTCGACCGCGACGTCGACCACAAGGTCGTGACGCCCGGCCAGGACTACGTCACCGTCATCCAGTCCGACTTCGTCCAGGAGGGCAAGCGGGCCGCGGTTCAGATGGCCAAGGCCACCAGCGGCAACGCTAAGATCATCGAGCTGGAGGGCACCACCGGTGCCTCGCCGGCGATCGATCGCAAGAAGGGCTTCGACGACGCCATCAAGGCGTGTTCCGGGATGAAGATCATCGCTTCGCAGGACGGCGACTTCACCCGGGCCAAGGGCCAGTCGGTCGCCGAGACCCTGCTGCAGTCGCACCCGGACGCCACCGCCATCTATGCACACAACGACGAGATGGCCCTCGGTGCGATCGCGGCCGCCAAGGCCATCGGCAAGACGCCCGGCAAGGACATCCAGATCGTGTCGATCGACGGCGAAAAGGACGGTCTGAAGGCCGTCGCAGCCGGCGACCTCTACGCGACGGTGGAATGCAGCCCCCGCTTCGGTCCCAGTGCCTTCGAGACTCTGAAGAACTATGCGGCTGGCAAGTCGACACCCACGCTGATCATCAACGCAGACCAGCTCTTCACCAAGGCCAACGCGGCGGCCAAGGTGGCCGAAGCCTACTGATCCGGTGACGCAGCGGGCCTGCTGTCGGCCAGTCCGGCAGTGACGACTCCGCCGGGGCCGGGGGCTGCACCCTCCTGGCCCCGGTGGACCACCCCAGGAAGAAAGGCTTTCGGTGGCCGACCAACCACTCCTGTTGTCGATGCAGGGCATCAACAAGAAGTTCCTCGGAGTGCCTGCACTGAGCGACGCCCGTCTTGAGGTGGCTCGCGGCGAGGTGCACGCGCTGATCGGCCAGAACGGCGCCGGCAAGTCCACCATGATCAAGGTGCTTACCGGCGTCGTCGCCAAGGATTCCGGGCGCATCGAGTTCGACGGGCGCGAGATCGCCTTCCCATCGCCGCACGCTGCTCAGCTGGCGGGCCTGTCCACCATCTACCAGGAAGTCAATCTGGTGCCCTTCCGGTCGGTGGCCGAGAACATCTTCCTGAACCGGGAACCCAAGCGTGTCGGCTTGATCGACTGGGGTCGTATGAATCGCGAGGCGGCCTCGATCCTGCACCGACTGGACATCGACATCGACGTCACACGGCCGCTGTACGAATTCTCCGTCGCGACCCAGCAGATGACTGCTCTGGCCCGGGCGCTGTCGACCAAGGCCAAGCTCGTCATCATGGACGAGCCGACGTCCGCGCTCGCAGAGAACGAGGTGCAGACCCTTTTCCGAGTCATCCGCCAGCTGAAGAGCGAAGGCATCTCGGTCGTCTTCGTCTCCCATCGGCTCGACGAACTCTACGCCGTCAGTGACCGGGTCACCGTGATGCGTGACGGGCACACCATCGAGCAGCGCCCGATGTCAGAGATCAGTCGCTTCGAGCTGGTCTCGAAGATGCTCGGCCACGAACTGGCCCAGGAGCTCTCGCACCGGCGCACCTACGAGGGCGACGCCTTCGCCGGGAAGCAGCCGGTGCTCGAGGCGGTCGACCTGCGACGTGGCCGCGCCCTCGACGGCGTCTCGGTCTCGATCCGCCCCGGTGAGATCGTCGGCCTGGCCGGCCTGCTCGGATCCGGACGCACCGAGACGGCGCGCGCGATCTTCGGCGCTGACCCGCTGGACTCCGGCACCATCACCCTCGACGGCGCACCGCTACACCCAAGGTCACCGTCCGACGCGGTCCACCACAAGATCGGCTTGTCGTCGGAGGACCGCAAGACCGAGGGCATCATCGCGCAGCTGTCGGTGCGGGAGAACCTCACCCTCGCCCTGTTGCCTCACCTGCGGCGTCACGGCATCGTCGATCGCAAGCGCCAGACCGAGACCGTCGACCGGTTCATCAAGGCGATCGGTATCAAGTGCTCGAGTCCGGAGCAGCCCATCCGGGAGCTCTCCGGCGGCAACCAGCAGAAGGTGCTCCTTGCTCGTTGGCTGTGCACGGACCCGAATCTGCTGATGCTCGATGAACCGACCCGCGGCATCGACGTCGGCGCGAAGCGCGACATCCAAGTACTGATAAGGCAACTCGCCGACAACGGGCTGGCGGTACTCCTGATCTCTTCCGAATTGGAAGAGATCATCGCCGACTCCAACCGGGTGGTGACGTTGCGCGACGGCCGGTCCGTGGCTGAACTCACCGGCGAACAGGTCACCGAAGAGGCGCTCATGCACGCGATGGCCACGGGAGCCGCGGCCGACGGGGTGGCAGACGATGCGACCTAGGCCGGGGACGCGCCTGGGACCGACACCGACCCTTCGAACTCGGGAGCGACCAATGACCCCGGACCCCGCCGGCCGAACGGTCACTGAGTCGACCACCGACGGCTCGATCGTCCCGACACCCGTTCGTCGTGAGGTGCAATGGACTGCGCTGGCGCAGCGTTACGGAGCCCTGGGCGCACTCGTCGCGCTGTTCGTCTTCAATGCGGTCGACACCCCCTTCTTCCTGACCCGACAATCGCTGCTGTTCGTGCTTCTGCGGCAGGCTGCACCGATCGCCATCGTCGCGGTCGGGATGTCCATCGTGATCGGCACTGCGGGAATCGACCTGTCGGTCGGTTCGGTGGCCGCGATCGCGGGTCAGGTCGGCGCCACGTTGTTGCTGCACGACCACCCGTTCCTGCTGGCGATCATCGCCGCTCTGCTGGTGTCTGCACTGTGCGGGCTCTTCAACGGCACCCTGGTCGCGCGGTTCGGAGTGCAACCCATCATCGCCACACTGATCCTCTTCATCGCCGGCCGTGGCATCGCCCAGCTCATCACCGGCGGCGAGCTGCAGCCTCTGGACAATGACGGATTCCAATGGATCGGCCTGGCAAGGCCCTTCGGGGTGCCGGCGCAGGTGATCATCGCCTTGATCGTGGCCGTGGCCGCCTGGTTGGTCATGAAGCTCACCGTTTTCGGCCGGCAAGTGCTCGCCGTCGGCGGCAACGAGAAGGCGTCCCGGCTTGCCGGCCTTCCCTCGGCGCGGGTCAAACTCCTTGCCTACGTGACCTGCAGTCTGCTTGCCGGTCTGGTCGGTCTGATCACGGTCAGCGCCACCTCGGCGTCAGACGCGAACAACACCGGCCTGGGCCTGGAACTTGACGCCATCGCCGCGGTGGCCGTCGCCGGGACCCCACTGACCGGCGGCAAAGTGACCATCTGGGGTGCCGTGACCGGCGCCGTGATGCTCAAGCTCCTGCAGAACACGCTCATCACGCACGGCATCACCAAAGAAGTGGCGCAAATGGTCACCGGCGCAGTCATCATCATCGCCCTGTGGCTCCAGCGACAGGAGGCTTGAGGCTGCCATGACCACCACCGCAGACCCCGCTGCCAGCAAATCGGTAGACCGCCGCATACAGGTCGGGCTGCTGCTCCAGCGCCAGGGTGCACTCATCGCGCTTGTCATCCTCATCCTCTTCGGCGCCTTTCGCTACGGCGGCGACTTCGCCACCGGCTACAACCTGAGCAGCTTCACCGGAGACACCGCCAAGTACGGCCTGGTCGCACTGGGGATGACCTTCGTGATCATGACCGGCGGCATCGATCTTTCCGTCGGCTCGGTCGTCGCACTCGGCGGCGTCGTGGCCGTCAAGGTCAGCCAGCACGGGTTGCTTGCCGGCCTGCCATGCGGGATCGCCGCCGGTGCAGCGGCCGGAGTACTGAACGGCCTGTTCATCACCAGGCTCAAGCTGCCGCCCTTCATCGTCACCCTGGCCACCTTGCTGGCGATCCGGGGCCTCGCACTGAACCTGGCCGACACCCGCGCCGCGGTCGCCGCACCCGGGGGCTTCCAGAAGCTCGGCGACTGGTCCATGCTCGGTCTGCCGGTGGCGGCATGGGTGATGTTCCTTGCCTACCTCATCGGCGCGGGAGCGCTGCGCTACACACCCTGGGGCAGGCAGGTGCTCGCGATCGGCGGCAATATCGACGCAGCCAGATTGATGGGCCTGCCCGTGGCCCGCACCACCTTCAGCGTCTACGTACTCTCCGGCGCGCTGGCCGGCTGTGCTGGTGTCTTCCTCGCCTCCCAGGACGGTTCGGTCGACACCGCCGCCGGGCTGGGCTGGGAACTGACGGCCATCGCAGCCGTCGTCGTGGGCGGCACCCTGCTCACCGGCGGCGTCGGTTCAGTGCTGTCGACCCTGGTCGGCGTGCTCCTGCTGCAGCTCATCTTCAACCTGATCGTCTTCGAGAACGGAAAGGATGTCATCAACATCAGTTCCTACTGGGAATCGGTAGTCCGCGGCGCCTTCCTGCTCGTCGTCGTACTGCTGCAAGCACGCCTGGTGAACCGACGTGGTGCCACCGGCAGGGCGGGATAACCGACGTGGTCCCGCCACCACGCCGCCCGGGCGAACGCGTGCCGCCCGGGCGAACGCGTGGCCGGCGGCGTGCTCAGGAACGGGGTGACGCTTCTGCGACCGGTGGCAGGGACGCTGGCGGTGAGCACTGCCGAGATGGCGCAGGACCGCAGATGAGCCGCGGCAAGCCATCGGTTCATCGACGGACCGGGACAGCCGAGCTCCTGACGGCAAGCTCAAGTTGATGAGGAGGCGCACATGCTGCTGGACATGAAGGCTCGAGTCGTTGTCGTCAGTGGTGCCGGTCGAGGCATCGGGCGCACCATTGCCGAGACCTTCCTCCGCGAACAGTCGGTCGTCGTCGGACTGGATGTGGATGCAGGTGCGCTCGAGTGGCTGGATCGAGCCCGGGCTGACCTCGGTCTACCGGGCGCATCATTCGAGTGCGACGTGCGTGACACCGAGAGGGTCACCGATGTGGTCGGGGAGATCGTGGCACGCCTCGAACGGGTCGATGTCCTGATCAACAACGCGGGTGTCAATGTCGAGGGCCTCGTGGAGGATCTCGACGACGAGCAGTGGGCTCGGTGCTTCGACATCAACGTCGGGGGAACCTTCCGGATGTGCCGCGCCGTCATTCCGATCATGAAGGCGCAACAATCCGGACGGATCATCAACGCAGCCTCGTTCGCCGCCATCGTCCCCAGCGTCGGCAGCGCTGCGTACGCTGCGTCGAAGGCAGCGGTCGTACAGTTCACCCGCACCCTGGCCGGTGAACTCGGACCCTGGAACATCACCGCCAACTCGTACGCGCCGGGCATGGTCCCGACGGCAATGAACGGCTTCGCCGACATGACAGATGACGCCCAGGGCCGCCTCCTCGACACGCTCACTCTGCGACGCTGGGGTACGCCCACAGACGTGGCCACGCTGATCTGTTTCCTCGCCAGCGACGCCGCGGGATACATCACCGGGACGCTCGTCGATGTCAGCGGCGGCAAGCTGGCCACACAGATACCGAAGAAGGCGTACGAGTTGGCTGCCCAGCCGTGAAGCCGGACGATGCGACTCGCGTTTTGTGGGTGACGGGCGCGGGCAGCGGCATCGGACGCTCGGTGGCGACGGCGGCCGCGGCACGCGGTTGGCGCGTCGCCCTCAGCGGCCGGCGATCAGCAGCGGTCGACGAGACCGCTGAGTTGGTCGCACGGGCCGGTGGCCGGAGTCTGGCGCTGCCCCTGGACGCCACGGATCCTCGTGCTCTGACGGCTGCGCACGAGACGATCACCGAAACGTGGGGCGGGGTCACCGATCTGGTGCTTGCAGCCGGCCTCAACGCTCCGGAGCGGTATTGGCGCGATCAGTCGATGGAACAGTTCGAACGCATCGTGGCGACGAACCTGACAGCGACGGCACGGGTCGTCGACACCGTCTTGCCGGGCATGCGCGACAGGAGGTACGGCCAGGTCGTGGTCATCTCGTCGTACTCGGCCTGGCGCTTCTCCCCCCACGCCGGGGTGGCGTACTCCGCCAGCAAGTCAGCTCTGGCCGCGATCTGCCAGACGCTGAACGCTCAGCAGGCCGAGCACGGCATCCGCAGTTGCCACCTCTGCCCCGGAGACGTCGATACAGAGTTTCTCCGCCTGCGGCCGCACGTTCCGGACCAGCAGGCTCGCACGACGATGCTGTCACCGAGCGACGTGGCCTCGGCCGTCCTCTACGTGCTCGACGCGCCGGCACACGTGCGGATCGACGAGCTGGTCATCAGCCCGATGTCCCAGACGTGAAGCATCTTCCGGGCCGGCAACACTGCCGCGACGCCGGGGTCATGCCGTGATGTCGGTGGTCACGGCCAGGTCGCGCGATGCGCCGATGTCGGCGCCGAGGGCGTCCAGGCGGCCGGCGGCGAAACCGAGGGAGTCGGAGCCGAGGATCTGGTGCAGCGGGGCCGTGCTGGAGGCCGCGACGGTGATGACGGCGTCCGCGGCCTTGGCAGGGTCGCCGAGCTGGGTGCCCGGCATCGCCAGGTGCGTGTCGGTCATGTCGCGGATGCCGGGGTAGGCGTCGTTGGTCGCGGTGGGCAGGCCCAGTGAGTGCGGCTTGAGGAAGTCGGTACGCATGTAGCCGGGCTCGACCAGGTGGACGGAGATGCCGAGGTCGCCGACCTCGGCGGCCAGGGATTCGGTCAGACCTTCGAGTGCGTATTTCCCGGCGCAGTACAGTCCCCAGCCGGGGAACGATGTGAGTCCGAGGATGGAAGACACGTTGATGATGGTTCCGCTGCGCTGTTCGCGGAATATGGGAAGGACTGAGCGGAGCACGTTCCAGACCCCGAAGATCTGGACGTCGAACATGGCGCGGGCCTCGGCGTCGCTGACTTCCTCGACGGCGGCCAGAAACCCGTAGCCGGCGTTGTTGACGACGACGTCGAGGTGCTCGAACCGATTGCGGGTGGCGCTGATCGACTGACGGACCGCCGACTCGTCGGCGAGGTCGACCTCGACCGCGTGCAGTCGGGTGGTGTCGGCCCCAGCCAGGGCGGTGCGCAGGCGCTCGGTCGAGCGGGTCGTGGCGGTCACGTTGTCGCCTCGAGCGAGCAGCCGAGTGACGAGCTCGAGGCCGAGCCCACGCGATGCGCCTGTGACGTACCAGGTGGCGGGACGGTCGTCGGGATATGGCATGGCGTGCCCCCTGTCCGATGAGCGGTAGGTCGTGGTCCGACCTGATCCAGTCTCGTGGAGCCGAACACGCAGAAGCGGGTCTCTCCTGGCTCGGTCATGCCTAGGACTGGTAGACCCAGGTGAGCACCGTCCGGGGGCGGCCCCTGGGCGCATACTTGACTGGGTGAGCTGGCCGAACCGGGAATTGGGCGATTTCCTGCGCCGCAGCCGGGCTCGGCTCGACCCTGCGCAAGCGGGCCTGATGCCGGACGGCCGCCTCAGGCGGGTACCAGGCCTGCGTCGCGAAGAGGTGGCGCTTCTCGCCGGTGTCTCCAGCGACTACTACGCCCGCCTCGAGCAGGGACGCTCCATCACTCCCTCACCCGCGGTCGTCGAGGCCATCGCACGAGCTCTTGATCTGGACACGGCCGGCCGCTCACACCTGCATTCGCTGATCGGGCGCAAAACCGGGGTCAAGCCTCAGCGTGTTTCCGCACAACGTGCGCGGGCGAGCTTGCGGCAGTTTCTCGAGTCACTCGACGCCCCGGCAATGGTGCTCGGTCGCCGCGCTGAGGTGCTTGCCACCAACCACCTGGCACGGGCGCTGCTGTGCGACTTCGAACGGCTGCCTGCCCGTGCACGCAATTACGCTCGCTGGATCCTGCTGGACGAGGGTGCCCGCACGCTGTTCGTCGACTGGCGGGAGCAAGCGCGCATCGTGGTCCAGAACCTCCGCCTGGAGGCCGGCCGGCATCCGGACGACGCGTCGTCCGCGCTCGTGCAGGAGTTGTCGTCTGCAAGTCCGGAATTCCGTCGCTGGTGGCGCGAACACGCGGTCAACCAGCGCGCCTTCGGCACGAAGCGCTTGGTGCATCCGATGGTAGGGCGCATCGACGTGCAGTACGAGACGCTGCTGCTGCCCGGCGATGAGGATCAGACGCTGTTCGTCTACTCCACCGAGGCGAACACCGCCTCGCGGGAAGCAATGAACCTGCTGGCCAGCTGGACGCTGTCTTCGCGAACCAAGTGACGTCTCCAAGCCGATGAGCCTGCGCAAGTGCTTTCCCTCTCGGGGCCCCCAGCAGAACGGCCTCGGCCAAACAGATTGTTCTGCTGGAACTGATCACGCAACATCAGGCCGGCGCCGCTCGGAGCGGCCGCTTGCGGCCTTCCGCCGCAATGCTTGGCAAATCTTCGCCACACCAGGCCACGCTCCGGCTCGGCGAATGCATCAGTGGAAACACGCCACTCGATCAGTGAGTCGACGTCAACAGTTGCCTGATCGGACCACTCAGCGGTCGACAACCTTGGGCCGGGGCTCGATTCTGAGGCGTGCGCTCACCACGGTGACGGCAGGCCACGTCGACTGCATGCCGGCCGCGACCCGCTCCAGGAGGCCAACCGCCGAGCCGCCGAGGACAACCTCGGCGAAGAACGCGAGGACACCGGTCAGCAGGACGCCAGCCACGACCAGCCCGACCTCCCGCCGCCAGCAGCCACGCCCAGCGGCACTCGCAGCGAGGGCAGGCCACACGGCGAGGGCGAGGAACGCCAGGACGGCGCTCAGCGTGTGCGCCGAAGAGCTCCCATCGCCTACCGGCAGCGGGAACGCCGCGACGCCCAGGGTGGCGAGGCCGCCGACGCCGAGCACGGCATCCTCA
>CALMAR010000059.1 GCA_937859855.1 uncultured Kineosporia sp. | reverse complement strand
CAACCCCCCCGCCCACTGAACCGTCACCGCCCGCCGGGGACGAGCAGACGGAGGAGGGCTCCATGCCGAAGGCGCTGCGCGCTATCGCTGCGCTCGCCCTTCCTCTGCCGACATCCCGCGCGCTGGAGATCGCCCGGGACGCTGGCGCTCCCGGGCCGTGGGAGGGCTACCTGATGCTCAAGGTCGCGGCGGATGACTGGCCTGCGAAGGTTCGGGATCCGGCAGCGTTGCTGCGGTCCCGTCTCGGATCCGTGCCGCCACCGTCGGCTGCCGTCGTCCGGGCCATGTGCCCGGAGCATCCTGGCCCACCGGCGGGCCGTTGCATCGACTGCGCCCGGGGCGCGCACGGCCCCCCGCCCGGGTTCAGTGACGTGCGGCGCGACGTTCGCGCCTCCCGGGCGAAACCCGGTTCCCGCGCCTCCACAGCCGCAACCGCCTGATCTGACCCGTCTACGGGGCGCTGACGCGTCCGGAAGGTAGTACCAATGACGACGAACGACCAGCAGGAAACGACCGAACCGGATCGGAGCCGGGGAGTGTTCCGGGTGCCTGAGCGGCTTCGGGGCATGTACCGGTCGGTGGAGGACGTGCGCACCCCGGATGTGGCGCTCGACATCAACGGTGAGCCGATCAACCGGACCCGCCGCCGCCGGGGGCAGATCACGGGGCGGCGGGTCCGCCGTGATCAGCTGGCCGCCTTAACCTCACGGGTCGCTGCGGTTACGCCGGCTGCGCCGCGTGACTCCGGGGACTTGGTGCGGCGGAACGCCCGCAGGGACAAGCACGGCCTGTACGCGGCGTTCCGGGCCGGTGACCTGAGCCTGGATGGGCTGCAAGCCGGGTTGCGGTCGGTCAATGTGAGCCGGGACGCCGCGTTGAAGGCGCTGCACGAGGCGCGCCGGTGACCGCCCTCGCTTGCCGGTCGTGCCTGCCGCGGACGTTCGGCCCGGAGACGCCGGATGCCGGGCCGCCGCCGTGCTGCTGCCTCCTGCCGTGCGTCAGCCCCGGCTGCAGGCCATCGATGCCGGACCCGTGGCAGATCACCCCGATCCCTGCGGGGACGGGCTTCGAGCAGATGCGCCGGCTCGACGCGGCCCGCACCCGACTTGAGGCCGGGTCGTGAAGGCGGCGGAGGGGCTGGTGCTGGTGTGCCAGGGCGGTCCCCGTCATAGGTGGACGTGGTTCGAGGACGACTGGCAGGAGCGGGTCGACGCGGCTGAGCGGATGCACGGCGACGACCCTGGGCATCCGGCGGCGTGGCCGCTCGGGTACCGGCGCGACGGTGATGTCCTGCGGTGGCGGTCCCGGTGAGCGGCGTCCGGATGTTCAAGCAGGAGATCCCCACCGGCGTTGAGGTTGCGTTCGATCTGACCGGGCCAGTCCGGCACGTCGACTGCGTGCAACCCGGGATCGTCTCGTTCTGGTACGAGCACCTGGACGGGGGTGTGCCGTACCGGCACCGGTTCATCGCAGTCGGCACCGGCCAGGTCTGGCCGTCTGGGTTTACGTATGTGGGGACCGCGCTGTCCCCGGCGGTTCCGGCCGCCGGCCCGGGGCTCTGGTCTCCGCCGTACGGGCAGCTGGTGTGGCATCTGCTGACGAAGCCGGTGGAGCCGTGAGGGCACGGCACGCGAACGTGTACCCGTTCTGGACGGCGCGCCGGCAGCAGCGGGCGGCGCAGATCCTGTTGGTAGCGGCAGGGGTTGCCCTGGCCGTGCTGGTCACCCTGTACGGGCTGGCGACGGTCCTGGTCGGCGGGTTCCTCGCAGCAGCGCAGGTGATCGGCTGATGATCCCCGTGCATCAGACCATCTTCGGCGGCGTTGCACCGGACGTTGTCCGCGTCCAGGGCATGAAGCTCGGGAACTGCCTGCAGGCGTGCATGGCGTCCCTGTACGAGCTCGGCATCGGCGACGTGCCGCACTTCGCGGAAGCCGCTGACTGGTGGGGAGCGATGCAGAAGTGGACGTTCGAGCACAGCGACGGCCGTGACCAGTTGATCGGCCTGCAACCGCTGTTCCCCGCCATCCGCCTTGACCAGCTCCGCGACGACGGCGAGCGGGCCCGGAGCCGGTACGTGATCGCGTCGGGGCCGTCCCCGCGCGGCGACTTCCTGCACGCGCTGATCGCCGACTCGCAGACCGGGGAGATCGTCCACGACCCCCACCCCGGCGGCGGCGGTTTCGCTGGCCCCGTCGTCGACGTCATCGCGATCTTGCCCGCGTGGGCTGACTGCTCATGGGAGGCCACCCGGTGATGTGCCGCCAGTCGGCGCCATGCGCCCGATGCCTGACCCGGCTACGCGATTCGCGTAACGCGATCCGCGTCACGCCCCCTGTCCCGCTCCACCCAACCAATCGAGACCTCTCGGCCCTTGGAGGACCACGATGACCGTCCCAGCCCAGCAGTCGGCGCCGCCGCCGTTCGACGTCGGCAACCCGTTCCTCGCCGAGCAACCGGCGTCGTTCGGCGTGTCCCCGCTCTCTCTCATCGTCGCTGGCCCGGGCGTCGTACGTGGAGGGCTGTTGTGAGCGGGTTGAGGGAGCGGCGCGGGGATCAGCACATCACGCTCAGCCTGTCCGCAGACTGGCCGGTGGCCGAACCATGAAAGCCGACCTCAGCATCACCGCGCTCGGGTTCCACCTGCACCTGAGCCTCGCCCGTAGCGAGCCCGCACCGGCTGAGACACCACGGCCACGCGGCGACGTCTACTCCGCGACCGAACGTACCGCCGACCCGGGCGAGGACGTGCGGATGCCGTCCAAGACGTACATGCCAGCCGGCTTCAGGCTATGACACTTGGACGGTGGACCGAGAATCGCTGCCGCGCCGAGGTCTACGCCCGCTCCGGCAGATTGTGCGAGTTGGGCGGCGGGCGGGCGGCGGAACTGTCGCACCGGCTCCCACGGTCCCGGGGTGGCGGCTGGGAGCCGTGGAACGTCATCCACGTCTCATCCGAGTGGCATCGCTGGTGGCATGCGAACCCGTCCCTCGCCTACGCGGGGGGCTGGCACCTGCAGACCGGAGACGATCCGCGGACGTCGCCGGTGTGGCTGGAGCGGCCTTGTCCGGGCTGGTTCACGATCGAGCCGTGCCTGGACGGCGGCCCGCACGTGCTGGTCCCGTTCGAGGTGGATCTGGCGCCGCCTCCGATGCCTGATTTCGCGGATACCCTCGCCAGAAGGGTCGTATCACGCTAGACTTTCGTCTATCGCTGGACGACCTGCTTGGAGCCTGGAATGGTCATCATCGCCCCACCCTGCGAAACCTCCGAAGCCATCCCCGTGCTTCCGGTGCAGCCGCACGCCGCCGCTGACACGACAGGCCTCCCCGAAGCCGAATGCGCGGGCTGCGGCAAGGCGAAAGACCTCGCCTGGTGCCCCGGCTGCTCGAACGGGATCGGCGGGTTCTGGTGCGGCGACGGACGCTGCCAGCTCGAACACCTTGAGCACTGCGCCGTCACCGTCTCCTACGCGATGGCCGGGGGGTGGGACGAATGAGCAGGTTCAGCGGCTGGCAGACCTACGACCCCTGGGAGGGCACGCCCCGCCAGCAGGTCAAGCGGCGGAAGCGTGCCGAGGCTGAGGCGCGTAACGCACGCACCCACCCCGACGACCGGCGCGTCACCCGCGAACCGTACGAGACCAGGAAGCAGGCGACCCGCTGATGCCGCTCAAGGTCACCAAAGAAGCTGTTCAGGCGGGCGTCAATGGCGCGCTGGCCATGATGCTCACGACGACCGATCCGACCGCCGACGTGGATCTCAGCACGCTGAGGGGGCAGGTCCGCGCCATCCTCGCCGCCGCGATCCCATACCTGCAGGACGACGCCGAGCCCGCTCCGGTCCCTGCCAAGAGTGCGGCGGGCGCGCGGCGGCTCCTGGCTCAGATCCGAGCCGACATCGAACGGGACATGGCCGACTTCGAGGGCGCGCCCTTCACTGGCCCGGTCGTGGCCCGGGTCATCGGCCATCTGGCCGCGCAGGTCGACGGGCTCGCCAACGTCTGCGATCTGCTGCTCGACCACATAGCACCGGCCGGCCCGCCCGGTGATCTGCCGTGACCGCCGCGACGACGAACCTGCTGAAACCGGTCGCGATCGACGGCACCGGACTCGGCGCAACCGGCTGGCTGACCGTCACCGACCCCGGCACCCCCGCCGTCTGCCTCTCGATCGAGAAGCGCGGGAAGTACGCGGGGATCACCCTCGGCCCCTCCGAAGTCGACGACCTGATCGACGCCCTCACCCGGTACCGGGCCGCGATCGGCGAACGCCACGACCACGCCGGGAAGGTCTACACCGACCAGCTACCCGAGGACCAGCAGTGACCGCGCCCTACTACGCCGACGACAAGGTGACGCTGTACCTCGGCGACTGCCGAGAGATCACTGAATGGCTGGCCGCTGATGTCCTTGTCATGGACCCTCCATATGGCATCGGCTGGAAACGTGGCACCAACAATGGGCGAGCCTCAAAAGCCCATGCCGGCATTGCAAATGACGAGGACACGTCCACCCGCGACGCCGCCCTGGATTTATGGGGTGATCGGCCCGGGATTGTGTTCGGCGCATTCGCAGCGCCACCGCCCGCCGCGGCAAAGCAATGGCTGGTCTATCGAAAGCCCGGGGACGCAGGAGTGGTTGGCTCAACGACCGGGTATCGGCGCGACCTTGAACCCGTCTTTTTGACTGGTCCTTGGCCGATGCGATCCGTCGCCTGGAGCAGCCTGATCACCACGCAGGCCAGGAATGTCGGCTCACCCACATCCCCGGCTGGGCGCACCGGGCATCCGCATACCAAGCCGCTGGATGTCATGGAGGTGCTGATCAGCCGCACACCTCCTGGTGTTATCGCCGATCCGTTCGCAGGCTCGGGTTCAACGCTTGTCGCCGCCCGCAACCTCGGCCGCCACGCCATCGGTGTTGAACTTGAGGAGCGGTACTGCGAGGTCATCGCCAAGCGGCTTGCGCAGGACTGCCTCCCGCTGGGGGTGTCATGACCGCCACGCCGGACGAGTCGCCGTCCGCGTACCGGGGCGGGTTCCTCCCCGGTGAAACCCGTGACCAACGTGAACAGCGGATGCTCGCCCTCGACACCCGCATCCACGCCTGGATGCTCGCCTACGTCCGGGAACGCCGGTACCCGCCGACGCTGCAGGAGATGGCCGAACAGTTCGGCCTCGCGAACCGGCAGCACGCGGCGCAGCGGCTGGTCGCGATGGAACAACGCGGCTGGATCCAGAAAGACCCGGGACGCAGGCGGATCCGGGTCCTCGACATCGTCCCCGAGCCCACGTCGTGAAACCGATGGCGCTCGACCTGTTCTCGGGAGCGCAGGGCACCGCGGTTGGCCTTGCCCGCGCCGGCTACGAAGTGCACTGCGTCGACAACACCACCCACGCCAAGCATCCCGAGGTCGCGTCGTTCATCACCGCCGACGCGATGGAGGTGCTGGACCAGACTGCGTTCTGCCGAAGGTTTCAGCTCATCGTCGCCGGGCCGCCCTGTCAGGGCTACTCGGACATGAGCGACTGCCGCCCCGGCCTGGCCGCGACCTACCCAGACCTGGTCGGCCCGGTGCGCACCCGGCTCCAAGCGATCGGCGTGCCGTGGGTGATGGAGAACGTCGGGGGCTCGGGCCTGGCCGAGCAATCCGGGATCTTCGGTGAGCACGGTGTCATCCTGTGCGGGCACATGTTCGGGCTGAAGCTGTACCGGCACCGGCTTTTCGAGACCAGCGCACCCGTGCACGCACCGCACCACCCGCGGCACCTGACCCCGGCCAGTAAGGCTGGTCACTGGCGGCCGGGGACGATCATGTCGGTGGCCGGGCACGTCAGCCCGATCGGGGTGGCCCGCGCCGCTATGGGCATCGACTGGATGACCCGCGAGCAACTGGCAGAGGCCATCCCACCGGCGTACAGCCAGCACGTCGGCCAGCAGATGATGCCCCTTGCGCTCGGCGCCCCCGCGGAAGCGTTCGCGTCGTGACCGGGGATGTGACGCCGATCCGGCCCGCCGACCCCGGGCCGTCACTGGTCCCTGTAGGCGCGTTCGACCTGCGCTGGGAACCACGCCAGGACCCGATCACGGGCCGCTGGCTGGTCGTGGGCCGCTCCGGCGGCGCTGTCCTCGTCCGGGTCGCGGTCACGCAGGCACCCCACTCCGTCGACCCGGGCGATCTGGCGAAGGTGATCGCGATCCAGCTCGGTGAACTCGGCGACGGCGCAGCCGAACTGATGGCGGGGCTCCACCCGGCACCCGGAGGACATTCATGAC
>CALMAR010000058.1 GCA_937859855.1 uncultured Kineosporia sp. | reverse complement strand
CGGATCGGCGTCCTTGTCGGTCTTCATCAGCGTGAAGACGACGCCCGAGCGCAGCGGCGAAGGCGGCACGATCGACGTCCAGCGCGGAGTAGCGCGCCAGCACCAACCAGACCCCCCGGCCCCCAGCCCCCACCCCCGCGCCGGCGCCCCGCGCCCCCCTGCGCCGCCGCGCCGGATCGGCGTCCGGCCCGCCCAGCGCCAGCGCCAGCACGTAGGTCAGCGCCAGCACCACCCAGGGCGTGAACGCTATCGAGTAGAAGTCGAAGATCGTCCTTTGCTGATAGTGGAACCAGGGCAGGTAGCCTCCGGCCAGACCGGCCAGCACCGCCCCGGCCCGCCAGTCCCGGCGCAGCACCCATTGGAAGAGCAGCACCAGCAGGGCCAGCGTTGCGCCCCACCAGATCACCGGATTGCCCAGCGCGGTGATCGCTTGAGCGCAGAGGTTGACTGTGCAGCCGCGCTCGCCGAACTTGGGCGACTCGTAGAAGAACGCGGTAGGCCGGCCCGCCACGATCCAGGACCAGGGGTTGGCCTCGTACGGGTGGGAGACGGTGAGAGTGACGTTGAAGTGGTACATCTCGGCGTGGTAATGCCACAGACTTCGCAGCGCGTCCGGCATCAGGCTGGAGCTGGGATGCTGCGCGGCCCACTGCCGATCGTAGGCGCCACTGGATCGCAACCAGCCGGTCCAGCTGCCCAGGTACACGCCCAGCATGATCGGCAGCATGGTCAGTCCGGCCGTGAGCCCGTCCCGCACCAGCGCTGCGAACCACCAGGAGTGCAGGCCGGCCCTGCGGCGGGCGCCGGCGTCCCAGAGCACGCTCATGGTGATGAAGACAGCCGCGAAGAACAGGCCGGACCACTTGGTCGCGCAGCACAGGCCCAGGCAGATCGCGGCGGTCAGCCGCCACCAGCGCACACCCAGCCCGGGTCCCAGTCCATCGGCACTGGCCCCGTTGGCCATCCGGTTGGCCATCCGGTTGGCCAAACGGCGGCGGGCGACGTCCCGGTCGACCAGCAGGCAGCCGAAAGCGGCTAGAGCCCAAAACATCACGAAGATGTCGAGCAGCCCGGTCCGGCTGTGCACGAAGTGCTCGCCGTCCACGCTCAGCAGCAGGCCCGCGATCAGGCCGATCAGGGTCGAGCTGAACAGCCGCCGGGCGATCAGAGTGATCATCAGGATGGACAGGGTGCCGGCCATCGCGGCGGAGAACCGCCAGCCCCAGGAACTGGCCGGGCCGAAGATCCACTCGCCGAAGGCGATCATCCACTTGCCGGCCGGTGGATGGACCACGAAGTCGGGCTTGGTGGTGAACAGGCTGGTGGTGTCTCCGCTGGCCAGCCGGGCATCGACGTCCTTGCCCGCACCGTTCCAGGCCAGCTCGTAGCCTACCCGGAGCATGGAGATGCCCTGCTTGACGTAGTAGGTCTCGTCGAAGACCAGCTTGTGCGGGACATCGAGGCGCCAGAACCGGATGAAGCCACCGAAGGCGGTGATGCCGAAGATGGCCAGCCAGCTCCAGATCGAGCTGGACGGCCGATCCGGGCTGATCAGCGCGGCCGGCTCAGCGGCCACCGGTGGGGGCCTGATCACCGCGTTCTCGATCACGTCCGCGCGGGCCACGCTGGTCACTCTAAGGCCCGGTCTTGTGCGGTGTGGCGGGCGCTTCTGCTGGGAGACTTGGCCGGTGACCCTGCCGCCTGCTGCCGCGAGCCCGCAGGCGCCCTCACGCCCGCCCGCAGATCCGCTGCGGCCGGCCGGTCCGGCTCCGCGAGGAGTTGTGGTGCTGCTGGCGGCTGTCTGCGCCGCCGTGGCCGGGACGGCCTGCACGTTCCGGTTGTGGGCCGACCCGGCTGCCCGGGCGGTGTCGGGCAACATCCCGGACGCCACCCACTACAGCTGGTGGCTGGCTCACACGCCGTTCGCGATCCTGCACGGCCAGAGCCCGTTCGCCACGCCCGCGTTGAATTGGCCGGGCGGAGTCAGCGCCATGAACAACAACAGCCTGCTGCTGCCCTCGATCGTGCTCGGCCCGATCACCTGGCTGTTCGGCTCGCTGGCGACACTGAACGTGCTGACCATCCTGTCGGTACCGCTGTGCATCGCCGCGTCCTTCTGGGCGCTGCGGCAGCAGGACGTGGTGTCGGCCCAGTCGGGGGATCGGCTGGGGGTTCCGGCCGCCTTGGCCGGTGCAGCCGGGTTCGGTATCTCCCCGGCGATCGTGAACTCGCTGGTCGGGCACGTGACGATGTCGCTGGCGCCCTTGCTGCCGGTTCTGCTGGTCCTGGGAGTGCGAGCCTGGCAGAACCCGCGGCCGGTGCCCGCCGGGCTGTTACTCGGCTTGGTCGCCACCGCTCAGATATTCATCGGCGAGGAGGTGCTGTTCCAGGCCGGCATCGCCAGCCTGATGGTGGCGCTGACCGCGGCGGTGTCCCGGCCCTCGCTGCTGACCGGCGCGCTGTCACGGCTCGCCCGCTCCGCGGCGGCGGCCTTCGCGGTTCTGCTGCTGATCGCCGGCTATCCGCTGTACCTGCAGTTCTTCGGGCCGCTGGCCCAGCATGGCAGCCCTTTCCTGCCCAATTACTTCGGTGCCGATCTGACCGCCTTCTGGACCACCAGCGACCGGCTGCTGCTGCACACCGATGCCGGTTCGGCGGCGTCGGCGCTGTTTCCGGGTGGGGTTGAGGAGCATCTGGCTTTTCTCGGGGTGCCGCTACTGGTCTTCTGCCTGCTGGTCGTCGTCCTCGGCTGGAGGACACTGCTGGTGCGCTGCGCGGGGGTCGGCTTGTTCCTCTGCCTGGTGCTGTCGCTGGGCGGGCGGATCTGGGTCGGCGGAGTACAGCACTCGTGGCGCGGGCCGTACGCCATCCTGCAGTCGCTGCCGGTGGCCGAGGCGTCGCTGGCGACCCGGCTCGCCCTTCCGGCGGCGCTGTTCGCCGGCCTGCTGCTGGCTCTGGGCTTGCAGGCTCTGCTGTCTGCACCGGCCTCGCCGCGGGGTTCACGGCGAACTCGGTGCGCAGTGGCTGGTGTGGTCGCGGTCGCCTGCCTGGCGCCGCTGCTGCCAAGACCGTTACCGGTGGAGCAGATCCCGTCGGCACCCCGTTTCTTCACCCGGGCATCCTCCTCGATACCGAAGGGGTCGGTGCTGGTGGTGCTGCCGTATCCGACCGCGGTCGAGACCGAGGCGAGGCGCTGGCAGGTCGCGGCCGGCTTCTCGTTCCGCATGCCGGGCGGCTACTTCCTCGGGCCTGGTCCGGGCGGGCACGCCTACGGCGGCGGGGACGCCGATCCGGCACTGGCCCGGGCGCTGGCCGACGTCGCCCGGACCGGCCAGCCGGCTGCGGTCACGCCGGAGTTCCGGGCCCAGGCGCTACAGGATCTCCGGGCCTGGCATCCGGAGATGATGGTGCTCGGACCATCGCCGGCTGCTGTGGCGCTGCGGGCGACGCTGACCCAGTTGTTGGGGCAGGGTCCGGAAATGATTGACGGAGTCGAGGTTTGGCGTGATCCGGCCGGGTTGCTGTCGTGACCGGCGGTGAGCGGCGGCCGGTGGAGCGGGAGGGGGGCCTGCTGGTCCTGGCGGCGACTCCGATCGGCGATCCGCTGGATGCCTCGCCTCGGCTGGCGCAACTGCTGACCGGGGCCGATCTGATCGCGGCCGAGGACACCCGCCGGTTGCGACGGCTGACGGCCGCGCTGTCGATCGAGCCGCGGGGCCGGATCATCAGCTACCACGAGCACAACGAGGCAGCCCGCTCGCTGGAACTGGTGTCGGCACTGGAGGCCGGAGCAGTGGTGGTGCTGGTGACCGACGCCGGGATGCCGGGGATCTCGGATCCGGGACTGCGAGCGGTCCAGGCCGCGGCCGGCGCCGGTTTCACGGTGACGGCGGTGCCGGGGCCGTCGGCGGCGCTGACCGCACTGGCGCTGTCGGGACTGCCGACGGATCGGTTCTGTTTCGAGGGCTTTCCGGCCCGGACCTCCGGACGGCGGCGCGCTGGTTTCGGCTCTCTGGCGCAGGAGAAGCGGACCATGATCTTCTTCGAGTCGCCGCGGCGGTGTGCGGACAGCCTGGCCGATATGGCCACCGGGTTCGGTGATTCGCGCCTGGCCGCGGTGTGCCGGGAGCTGACCAAGACCCACGAGCAGGTTCATCGCGGAACACTTGGCGAGCTGGCGGCGTGGGCTGCTTCGACGGAGATCCTCGGCGAGGTCACGATTGTCGTGGGCGGTTCGCCGGGTGCTGTGCTGACCCTGGATCCGGCGGACGGCGCTGAGCTGCTGGCTCAGCTCGGTCGGCAGGTGCAGGTGCTGCGGGCCGGGGGCCTGAGCCTTCGCCGGGCCTGCGCTGAGGTGGCTCGCTCAGCCGGCGTCTCAACGAACGACCTCTACCGGGCCCTGACCTCGCCACCGCGCTGACCGCCTGGCCACGTCTCATCCTGTCGTACCCTTCCAGCAGGATCACCCGCATGGACAAATGGGGGGATTCATCCGAAGGGCCGCGCCGGTCGAGACCAGGCCCCATCTATGACCGGGCCATGCGACAGATAGCCGAAGCGGACCTGGGCGTGTTCTGCCGATGGCTCGGCGTCCCGCCGACAGGCCCGCCGGAGGTGTTGTCGGGCAGCTTCCCGGCGCAGACCCTGTACGCCGACCTGGTCGTGAGAGTCCGCCCGGGGCAGCTGCTGCATGCGGAGTACGCCAGGGACGCCGAACCGGACCTGGCCATCCGGATGGCGGCGTACCGGGTTCGGCTGATGGAGAAGCATCCAGGCAGCAGCATCCGCCAGATCGCCATCGTCCTCGGCGATGGACGAGTGGCCAGCTGCGACGACCCACGTTCCGGCTTCGCGTTGGGCCTGCAAGCCCTCTACCTGCGAGAATGCGCGCCAGAAACCCTACTGTCGGACCCCCACCTGGCGCCGCTGGCTGTGCTGGCGAGCCAGGCCTCGGGCCGGGAACTAGCCACTGCGCTCAGTGTCATCCGCACCGGTACAACGCCCGGACCTCAGCAGGACGCGCTGCTGGAGGCCACTGCCGTCTTGGCGACAATCCGCCTGGACGGACCTACGATTGATCGAGTACGGAGGGAGACGGGCATGACGGTCGAGAGCATCGCCGACTTCTACAGCGAGACGGAAGTCGGCCAGGAGCTGATGAGCCGCGGCAACCAGCAGGGAATCGAGCAGGGAATCGAGCAGGGTGTCCTGGAAACTCTGACCCGGCTGCTGCGAGCCCGGTTCGGTGACCAGGCCGGGCTGGAGGCGGTGGCTGCTCGGCTGGCTCGCTGGCAAGACCAGGATGCTGCTGTCACCGCGGTCACCCGTGCCGCCGAGCTCGGCTCCATCCCCGCCGATCAGCCATCCTGACCGGCTGGATCAGTTTCTCGAGGAAAGCACGCAGAATTCGTTCTGCTCCGGGTCGGTCAGCACGACCCAGCTCAGCTGCCCCTCCGGCAGATCCGACTGGCCGACTTCGGCCCGCAGAGCTCCGGCCCGGATCAGCCGTTCCACTTCGGCGGCTTGGTCATCGTCGCGGAACCCGGCGACGTCCAGGTGCACGCGGTTCTTGACCGTGTGCGGTTCGCCGGTACGGGTGAATGCGAGCCACGGCCCCCTGCCGGTGGTTGCGCGCAAGCTCACTGCGGCGTCGCTGGACGCCTGAACCGTCCAGCCGGCAGCCTGCTCCCAGAAGGCAGCCACCACCCCCGGCGCCACGCAGTCAACCGTGATGGCTGCGATCGGGCCGGTGTTGCCGTAGGCCGGCCACGGATCGGCCACACAGAACTCGTTGCCTTCCGGATCGGCCATCACGGTCCAGGGCACGTCGCCCTGGCCGATGTCCTTCCACCGTGCCCCGGCGCTCAGCAGCCGCTCCACCATGGCCTGCTGATCGCCTGCGCTCTGACTGGCCAGGTCCAGGTGCAGCCGGTTCTTGACCACTCGCTCGTCGTAGACCGGCACGAAGACCAGTTCGACTCCTGGAGTATCCGGCGGCGGCTTCACGTCGCTCTCATCCGGGTGGTGTTCGGCCGGCCAGCGCAGCGCCTGGCTCCACCATCCCGCCAGTTCGTGCGGATCGGCGCTGTCGATGACCACGTTCACCAGCCGGGTCGCCATAGCCCGGAAGTCTGCCGCGCTCCCAGTCAGTGGGGCCAATTACGAACTCGTGGACCTCCTCGCTGGCGCACGGGCCGGAACCCAGCGCCCCGTCGGTAGCCTGCTGGTCGTGGAATTCCGCCGGATCCCGGGCCTGCCCCCCTACGTCTTCACCATCATCGACGGCCTCAAGCTGGTGGCCCGGCGGGAGGGGCGGGACATCGTCGACCTCGGGTTCGGCAACCCGGACATCCCCAGCCCACAGCTCGCGGTGGAGAAGCTGGCCGAGGCGGCCCACAACTCTCGCAACCATCGCTACTCCTCCAGCCGGGGCCTGCCCAAGCTGCGCGAAGCGATCGCCCGGCGTTATGACGAGCAGTACGGCGTCAAGCTCGACCCCGACCTGAACGTGATCACCACCATCGGAGCCAAGGAAGGCTTCAGCCACCTGATGTGGGTCCTGCTCCAGCCCGGCGACGTCGCCCTGGTGCCCTCGCCGTCCTACCCGATCCACATCTGGGGCCCCTACTTCGCCGGTGCGGACGCCCGTCAGGTGCAGATCGGGCCCAAGCCGGACGGCACCGCCGCCGACTACATCGGCAACCTGATGGAGCAGTGGGAGTACGGCTGGCCCAAGCCGCGCGTGATCGTGCTGTCGTTCCCGCACAATCCCACCACGGCCACGGCCGAGAAGGCCGACCTGCAGCGGCTGGTCGACTGGGCCCGGCAGCGCGACGTGGTCCTGGTGCACGACTTTGCCTACGCTGACGTCGGTTTCGACGGCTGGCGTCCGCCGTCCATCATGGAATGCGACGGCGCGCTGGACTGTGCGGTCGAGCTGTACTCGATGACCAAGTCCTTCTCCATGGCCGGCTGGCGAATGGCCTTCATGCTCGGAAACGCTGATGTGGTGGCGGCTTTGGCCAAGTTGAAGAGCTACCTGGACTATGGCGCGTTCCAGCCGGTGCAGATCGCGGCCACGGTGACCCTGAACGACGCGTCCGAGTATCCGAGTCAGGTCAACGCCATCTACGAAGAACGCCGGAACGCGCTGTGCGACGGGCTGAGCCGGATCGGCTGGGAGGTGGCCCGGCCCAGGGGAACCATGTTCGTCTGGGCCCGGATACCGCAGGCCTACCAGCATCTGGGTTCGATCGAGTTCGCCACCCGGCTGGTGAACGAGTGCGACGTCGCCGTCTCGCCCGGCGTCGGCTTCGGCCCGGACGGCGATGGGCACGTGCGGTTCGCCCTGATCGAGAACGAGCAGCGGATCGGCCAGGCCGTCCGGCAGATCAAGCGCGGGCTGCCCGGGCTGGCCTGACCGCGATCAAACGAGTTGCGAAGTCTGACAGGATCGGTGGCGTGACCCACGTCCTCTCCGCTGTCGCCTGGCCGTACGCCAACGGCCCGCGCCACATCGGCCACGTCGCCGGTTTCGGCGTCCCCTCCGACGTCTACAGCCGGTACATGCGGATGGCTGGGCACGATGTGTTGATGGTCAGCGGGACGGACGAGCATGGCACCCCGATCCTGGTCCAGGCCGAGCAGGAGGGCCTGCCCGCCCAGGCCCTGGCCGACCGGTACAACCGGATCATCGTCGAGGACCTGCACGCGCTCGGGCTGTCATACGACCTGTTCACCCGGACTACCACCCGCAACCACTACGCGGTGGCCCAGGAGCTGTTCCGGGTGGTGCATCGCAACGGCTACATGATCGAGCAGACCACCACCGGCGCGATCTCGCCGTCCACCGGCCGCACCCTGCCCGACCGCTACATCGAGGGAACCTGCCCGATCTGCGGTTACGGCCAGGCTCGCGGCGATCAGTGCGACAACTGCGGCAACCAGCTGGACGCCGCCGAACTGATCAATCCACACAGCCGCATCAATGGTGAAGTGCCGAAATTCGTTGAGACAGAGCATTTCTTCCTTGATCTGCCCGCCTTGGCCGACGCCCTCACCACCTGGCTGAAAACCCGCACCGACTGGCGGCCGAACGTGCTCAAGTTCAGCCTGAATCTGCTGGACGACATCCGGCCGCGGGCGATGACCCGCGACATCGACTGGGGCATCCCGGTGCCGCTGCCGGGATGGGAGGACAACCAGAACAAGCGGCTCTACGTCTGGTTCGACGCCGTGATCGGCTACCTGTCGGCGTCGATCGAATGGGCCCGGCGGACCGGGGACCCGGATGCCTGGCGGCAGTGGTGGAACGACCCCGCGGCCCGGTCGGCCTACTTCATGGGCAAGGACAACATCACCTTCCATTCCCAGATCTGGCCGGCCGAACTGCTGGCCTACAACGGCCAGGGTTCACGCGGTGGTGAGCCGGGCATCTTCGGTGAGCTGAACCTGCCTACCGAGGTGGTCAGCAGCGAGTTCCTGACCATGGAGGGTAAGCAGTTCTCCTCCAGCCGCGGGGTGGTGATCTACGTCCGGGACATCCTGTCCCGTTACCAGCCCGACGCGCTGCGCTACTTCCTGGCCGTGGCTGGGCCGGAGAACCAGGACACCGACTTCACCTGGACCGAGTTCGTCCGCCGAACCAACGACGAGCTGGTGGCTGGCTGGGGAAATCTGGTCAACCGGACGGCATCGCTGATCCACAAGAACCTGGGGTCCATTCCTGCTGCCGGACAGCTGCTGGACGTCGACCGGGCCCTGCTGGCCAGCACCGCCGCAGGCTTCGAGCAGGTCGGCACTCTGCTGCGCACCCACCATCAGAAGCAGGCCATCACCGAGGCGATGCGCGTGGTGGCCGACGCCAACAAGTATCTATCTGACACCGCCCCGTGGAAACTGAAGAACACCGACCCGGAGCGGATGAAGACCGTGCTTCACGTTGCCGCGCAGGCGATCTCGGATTGCCGGACGCAGCTGTCGCCGTTCCTGCCGCACTCCGCCCAAGCCGTGCACGAGGCCTTCGGGGGAACCGGAACAGTATCGCCGATGCCGGAGATCCGCGAGGTGGACGACCTGGACGGCGGCCCGGGCTATCCGGTGCTGATGGGCGACTACCGGGTCGGTGAGACGCTCGCGGCCTGGCGGTCAGCACCGGTCACCCCCGGGACGCCGGTGCCGGCGCCGTCCCCGATCTTCCGCAAGCTGGACGAGTCAGTGATTGCCGAGGAACTCCAGCGGATGACCTCCGCTCAATAGCTGAACCGATTCCCTCGGCCACGGCGTAGGCAGTTCGCGACCACCACCCGGTCGGCGAACTGGGCCACGCACGGGCAGGAGCGGATGATGATCAGAGCGCGCAGGATCAGCCCACGGCGTCCCGCCACCCCCGAGGACGACGTCACTGAGCTGGCCGGATTCGGTGACGCCGCCTGCGTCGCGTCCGGCGCGACCAGTCAGGTGCTGAGGATGTGGCAGCCGGCTATGCAGCGCCGGGTGGCGATCAAGCTGTACCGCCGGACTGCTGACGATGACTGGTCTCAGGCCCTGTTCGGGCATGAGACCGCGGTCACCGGAAAGCTTTCCGCCCATCCCGGTGTGGTGCCGATCTTCGATCACGGGATGACCCGATCCGGATCGCCGTTCATCGTCATGCCCTGGTTCGAACGAGGCTCGCTGGCCGACGACGTGGCCCGGCGGGGACCGCTTCCGGTGCCGGAGGTGATCCGGATCGGAGTCCGGGTGGCGGCCGCGCTGGATTTCGCGCACCGCAACGGCGTGGTGCATCGCGACGTCAAACCGGCCAACATCCTGCTGTCCGAGCTGGGCCAGGCGGTGCTGGCCGACTTCGGCGGAGCAAGCTGGACGCAGCGGCCTTCCCCGTCGGCCGCCGCCCATTCGCCGTCCCACGCTGCCCCCGAGGTGCTGGCCGGACAGTCCGCCAGCCCGGCCGCCGATGTGTGGTCGCTGGCCGCCACCCTGGTGACCGC
>CALMAR010000057.1 GCA_937859855.1 uncultured Kineosporia sp. | reverse complement strand
GGCATCAGCGGCGGGCCGCTGATGCCAGCGCTGACCCCGCGAGTGCGGGCCGTGCACGCCGGGCGGCAGGCCGGCCGCTGATGCCAGCACGGAGCCCGCGAATGCAGGCCACCCTGGCCGGGCTGTGTGCGGCGCTGATGTTTGCCGCGGGCCTGAAACTGGTCTTCGGCGGCCAGGACTGGCGTTCCGGCCCGCCGCCGGTCCCACCGAACTCAGTCCGGGTGGCCGAACTGCCCATCACCGACCTGGCCCCGGTGGCCGCATCTGACCCGGTCACGCCCGGCCGACCGGCCACTGGTGGCGTGGCCGGCCATCCAGGCCAGCCGGTGCTGCCGCGCGCAGTGCCGCGCAGGCTCGACATTCCCGCGATCGGCGTGCACAGCTCGCTGATGTCGCTCGGCCTGCGGCCGAACGGAACCATCGACGTGCCACCGCTGGGGGCCCGGGCCCCGGCGGGCTGGTACCGGTATCTGTCGGCGCCAGGGGAACCCGGACCAGCGGTGATCCTCGGCCACGTCGACTCGGCCCGGGAAGGCCCGGCCGTGTTCTACCGGCTCGGGGATCTCAAGCCCGGTGACCGGCTGACCATCCGCCGTAGTGACGGCTGGGTCACCACGTTCACGGTGCACCGGGTCGGCGTGTTCCAGAAGACGGCATTCCCCAGCGATGCCGTCTACGGCCAGGTCACTGGCTCGGAGGTACGACTGGTGACCTGCGGCGGCCCGTTCGACCGGTCCACCCGGCACTACCGCGACAACATTGTGGTGTTCGCCCGGCTGAGTTCGGTCAGCCGGGACCCAAGCGGTTGAGCGGTCGCCGTCCTCGCCAGTTTGCGAGCTCAGCGCTGACGGTAGGGGCTGGCCCGGTAGACGCCGATGATCCTGAGGTCGGCGAAGAACGCGAGTTCCTCCAGGGCCCGGCCGAGGGCGGGCTCGTCCGGATGCCCCTCGACGTCGGACAGGAACTGGGTGGCGGTGAATTCACCGCCCACCATGTAACTTTCCAGCTTGGTCATGTTGATGCCGTTGGTGGCGAAGCCGCCCAGCGCCTTGTAGAGCGCGGCGGGCAGGTTTCGTACGTTGAACACGAAGGTGGTCACGATCGGTCCGACGCCGGCCGCGGCTCGCAGATCCTCCTTGGAGAGGATCACGAACCGGGTGGTGTTGTGGTCGGTGTCCTCGACGTTCTCACGCAGGATGTCCAGCCCGTAGACGTTGGCCGCGAGCCGGGAGGCCAGCGAGGCCCTGGTCCGGTCACCGAGTTCGGCCACCTCGCGAGCGGAGCCGGCCGTGTCCAGTGCGGGCACGGCGGTCAGCCCGAGCGACCTGATCGCCGTCCGGCACTGGTCCAGCGCCTGCGGATGACTGTGCACGGTTCTGATCTCACCCAGGGTCACCCCGGGCAGGGCGAGCAGCTGATGACGGACCGGCAGGAAGTACTCGCCGATGATGTGCACCTTGAACTGCGGCAGCAGATGGTGGATGTCGGCGACCCGGCCCGCCGTGGAGTTCTCGACCGGCAACATGCCCAGGTCGACCCGGCCATCCTCCAGCGCGGCGAAACCTTCGTCGAAGGTGTGGAACGGCACCGCCTCGTAGTCCGGGTACACGTCCCGGCAGGCGATGTGCGAGTTGGCGCCCAGCTCACCCTGAAAGGCGATCTTCTTGCGGCTGTTCATCGGAGTAGGGGTGTCCACCTTCTGCTGACCGCTTCTGCCCGGGCGTCTGAGCGTCTGACCTGAATCATGCCATCCGATCAGCCGACGCAGCTTCCGGACGTCGCTCCACCCGGCACCGTAGAGTGACGCTCCTGCAACTCATTGTGAACTAGGTGTTCATGCAGCCGGCCGGAACAGGATGACTCGATGGATCTTGGCCTCAGCGATCGGGTGTACGTCGTGACCGGGGCCTCGCGCGGCCTGGGCAAGGCTTGCGCTGAACTGCTGGCCGCCGAAGGGGCCCGGCTGGTGTTGTGCGCCCGGGATGAGGACCGGCTGGTGGCCACGGCGGCCGCGCTGGGTGGCTCCGAGCGGGCGCTGGCGGTGACCGGTGACATCTCCCAGCCCGGGATCGAGACCTGCCTGGCCGCGGCGGCGATCGCGCGGTACGGGCGGCTGGACGGTGGCTTGATCAGCGTCGGCGGACCGCCGCCGGGAGCGGTGATGGATCTGGAGGACGGCGACTGGAGGATGGCGTTCGAGAGCACCTTCCTCGGCCCGCTCCGGATCGCCCGGACGATCGCCAGGCTGTCCTCCCGCGAGGGCGGCTCACTGGTCCTGGTGCTGTCCAGCTCCGTGCGCCAGCCATTGCCGAACCTGGCTCTCAGCAACGGCTTACGGCCCGGTCTGGCGATGGTGGCTAAGACCATGGCGAGTGAGCTGGGCCAGCGGAACCTGCGGGTGAACGGCATCATGCCTGGCACCATCGACACCGATCGCGCCCGCGAACTGGACGAGCTGAGTGGCCGGGCCGAAGACGTCCGGCGCAGCAACGAGGCGCAGATCCCGCTGGGCCGCTACGGCGATCCGCTGGAGTTCGCCCGGCCCGCCGTGTTCCTGCTCTCTCCCGCCGCCAGCTACGTCACCGGCACCATGCTGGGCGTGGACGGCGGACGGTCGGCCGGCCTCTGAGCCGCGGCCGCGGCCCAGCTCTGGTTCAGGCGGGGGCAGGAGTGGCCTGGCTGGCGAACTGGGTGTGATACAGGTCGGCGTACAGGCCTCCGGCGGCGATCAGGTCAGCATGCCGGCCCTGCTCCACGATCCGGCCGGCCTCGATCACCGCGATCAGGTCGGCCGCTCGCACGGTGGAGAGCCGGTGCGCGATCACGATCGCCGTCCGCCCGTCGAGGGTCTGGTCCAGCGCTCGCTGCACCGCTGCTTCCGACTCCGAGTCCAGGTGCGCGGTCGCCTCGTCCAGCACCACGATGCCCGGCGCCTTGAGCAGCAGGCGGGCCAGGGCGATCCGCTGCTTCTCCCCTCCGGACAGCCGGTGCCCGCGATCACCGACCACGGTGTCCAGGCCCTCGGGCAGGCCGCTGACCAGGTCCCAGATCTGAGCCAGGCGCAGAACCTGGATCATCTCTGCCTCGGTGGCGGACGGCCGGGCGTAGAGCAGGTTGGAGCGCACCGTGTCGTGGAACAGGTGCGCCTCCTGGGTGACCACGCCGACGGCGTCGTGCACCGATTCCAGGGTGGCCTCGCGCAGGTCGGTACCCCCGATCCGGACCACGCCCGAAGTGGGGTCGTAGAGCCGGGCCACCAAGCTGGTGATGGTGGTCTTGCCCCCGCCGCTGGGTCCGACCAGGGCGACCAGTTGACCGGGCTGGATGGTCAGGCTGATGCCGTGCAGCACCTCACCGCTGCCGCGGCGGTCAGGCACCGCCACCTTCTCCAGGCTGGCCAGTGACACCTCGTCCGCGGACGGGTAGCTGAAGTGCACGTCATCCAGTTCCACCACCATCGAACCAGGCGAACCGTGCGAACCGGGCGAACCAGGCGGGCCGACCGGCAGGGGCTGAGCGTCCGGCGCGTCTGCGACCGCCGGCGGCAGGTCCAGCACCTCGAACACCCGCTCGAAGCTGACCAGAGCGGTCATCACATCCACCCGGACGTTGGACAGGCCGGTGAGGGGCCCGTACAGCCGCCCGAGCAGAGCAGCCAGGGCCAGCAGAGTGCCCACCGACACCGAGCCGTCGATGGTCAGAACGCCGCCGAGGCCGTACACCAGGGCGGTTGCCAGCGATGCCACCAGGGTCAGTGACGAGAAGAACACCCGGTTGTTCATGGCGATCCGCACGCCGATGTCGCGGTTGCGGGCGGCCCGCTCGCGGAACTCCTGGCTCTCCTGGCCGGGCCGTCCGAACAGCTTCACCAGCATCGCTCCGGCTACGTTGAACCGCTCGGTCATCCGGTTGCCCAGATCAGCGTTCAGCTGCATCTGCTCGCGGGCCAGCGATTGCAGCCGGACCCCGAAACGCCGGGCCGGCCAGAGGAACACGGGCAGCATCACCAGGGCGATCAGGGTGATCGGCCAGGACAGGAACAGCATCGTGATGGTGACCAGGATCAGCGACACGATGTTGGACACCACGCCGGACAGGGTGGAGGTGAAGGCCTGCTGGGCGCCGTTCACGTCGCTGTTCAGCCGGGACACCAGCGCGCCGGTCTGCGCCCGGGTGAAGAACGCGATCGGCTGGCGCAGCACGTGGTCGAACACCTCGGTCCGCAGGTCGAAGATGAGACCCTCGCCGATCCGGGCCGACTGCCAGCGCTGGGCCAGTCCAACCACGACATCGACGACGGCGACCAGGGCGACCAGCACCGCCAGCACGGCCACCAGGGACTTGTCGCCGCGGGCCACGCCCTTGTCCACGATCTGCTTGAGCAACAAGGGCGTCAGGATCACCAGGAAGGCGTCGAAAACCACCAGTACCAGGAACTCGGAAATGAGGCGGCGATAGGGCTGGGCGTATCCGAACACCCGTCGCCGGGTCCCCGGGGCCAGCGGCCGATCCTTGACGCTGGTATCGCGGCGATAGGACTGCATCACCGTCCACGCCGCACTTGGCTGCACCGGTTAACTCCTCCCACGATTCCCCGAACCACACCGACCAGCCAGCCGGCTCGGTGGCCATCCAGGCTCGATCAGTGTGAGTAACGCATCAGGGAGCAGTCATCATCCGGTGCTGGTCAGTGAACACGCGGGAGATGCCGTTGACCACCGACCGGCCAGGGCGACCATGATGCGGCTCGATGCGGCCGCGCGGATCACCCCGGCCGGCCGCGGAACGGCGAGGGAACCTGCTTAACGCTGCTTGGCCTTGCCCCTCGTGGCACCACCGCGGCCACGCAACTGCACTTCATTCTCGGTCAGGATCCGGTGCACGAATCCATAGGAACGCCCGGTCTCTTCAGCGAGGGCCCGGATGCTGGAACCCGAGGTGTATTTCTTCTTCAGCTCGCCCGCGAGTTTGGAGCGATCGGTACCGGTGATCCTGGCACCCTTCTTGACGCTGTCGGCCACGAATCCTCCTCGAACGTGGTGGAGTGATGACGTTCATGCTCGGCAATAGATCCACTTACCGCCACTCGACAATGACGTAACGGCGCGATTCACAGAGTTTTTGAGCAGGTTGCCCGGTTACGCGAGGCTGACCAGCTCCAGATAGTCGCGATTCCAGAAGTCTTCGTCGCCATCTGGCAGCAGTACCACGCGTTCGGGGTGAAGCGCTTCGACCGCTCCCTCGTCGTGAGTGACCAGCACGATGGCGCCCTCGTACCGGCGCAGCGCGTCCAGTACCTCGTCGCGACTGGCCGGGTCCAGGTTGTTGGTCGGCTCGTCCAGTAGCAGCACGTTGGCCCCGGAAACGACCAGGGTGGCCAGTGCCAGCCGGGTCTTCTCCCCGCCGGACAGCACCCCGGCGGGCTTGGTGACGTCATCCCCGCTGAACAGGAACGACCCGAGCACGGTCCGGACCTCGGTATCGGTGAGGTCTGGAGCGGCGGTACGCATGTTCTCCAGCACGGTCCGGGCGATGTCCAGGGTTTCGTGTTCCTGCGCGTAGTAGCCCAGCCGTAAGCCGTGGCCGGGCTCGACTGTGCCGGTGTCGGGGATCTCGAGTCCGCCCAGGATCCGCAGCAACGTTGTCTTGCCGGCCCCGTTCAGCCCCAGCACCACCACCCGGCTGCCGCGGTCGATGGCCAGGTCGACGTCGGTGAAAACCTCGCTGCTGCCGAAGCTCTTGCTCAGTTCGCTGGCCTGCAGGGGGGTCCGGCCGCAGGGCACGGGGTGGGGGAACCTGAGCTTGGCCACCCGATCCTGCTGGCGGGTGTCCTCCAGCCCGGCCAGCAGCCGCTCGGCCCGGCGAGCCATGTTCTGCGCGGCAACGGCTTTGGTGGCCTTGGCCCGCATCTTGTCCGCCTGGGCCATCAGCGCACTGGCCTTCTTCTCCGCGTTGGCCCGCTCCCGCTTGCGACGGCGCTCGTCGGTCTCCCGCTGCTGCAGATAGGTCTTCCAGTTGGTGGCGTAGACGTCCAGCACGGCCCGGCTGGCGTCGAGATGGAAGACCGAGTTCACCACCACGTCGAGCAAACCGACATCGTGACTGATCACCACCAGGCCGCCGGTCCACACCTTCAGGAAGTCGCGCAGCCAGGCGATCGAATCGGCGTCCAAGTGGTTGGTCGGCTCGTCCAGCAGCAGGGTGGGGGCGCCGGAGAAGAGTATCCGGGCCAGCTCGACCCGGCGCCGCTGCCCGCCGGAGAGCGTGCCGATCGGCTGGGTCAGCAGCTTCTCCGGCAGATTCAGGCTGGAGCAGATCGCGGCGGCCTCGCTCTCGGCCGCATATCCGCCCCGGGCAGTGAATTCAGCGTCCAGCCGCGCGTACCGGGTCATCGCGGCGTCCCGGGTCTCCTCGTCCACGCTGGCCATCGCGCCCTCGGTCTCGCGGAGGCGGCGGATGATGTCGTCCAGCCCGCGCGCCGACAGCACCCGGTCACGGGCAGCCTGGTCCAGATCTCCGGTGCGCGGATCCTGCGGCAGATAGCCGATGTCGCCGGTCCGGGCGACCGTACCGGCGGCGGGCTGGGCCTGTCCGGCCAGCACCTTGGTGAGGGTGGTCTTGCCCGCACCGTTGCGCCCGACCAGGCCCACCCGCTGCCCTGGCCCGCCCCGGAACGTCGCGCCCTCCAGCAGTAGCCGGGCGCCAGCGCGCAGCTCCACGCCCTGGGCGACGATCATGACGGGAGCTCCTGGCGGTGGCGAGAGATGACATGCTGTCCGCCGCTGGCAACATTGCCTGCGGGCGTGACCTGCGGACGCGGTGAGACCATCGTACGTTGATCGCTGGACCGACAGAGTACGGAGGCGGCGATGCCGATCGAGTTCGACAATGACCGGGTCGATGTCGGTGGCGTGGATGATCGGCGCGGCCGCGGTGCGGGCGGGCTGGCCATCGGCGGTGGCGCCGGTGTCGTCGGGGTGATCGTGGTGATCCTGTTCCAGTTGCTGGGCGGCGATCCCTCCCAGCTGCAGATCCCGGCCGGCGCCTCCTCGGCCAGCAGCAGCGGCCAGCAGGAGAGCAGTGAGCAGCTCAAGGATCGCTGCAACTCCGACGGCGCGCTGGACAAGTACACCGACTGCCGCCTGATCAAGACCTACGACATCGCCGACACCGTGTGGTCGCAGGAGTTCCAGCGCCGGGGCGTCAGCTACAACCCGCCCAAGCTGGCGTTCTTCAACTCGGCGACCAGCACCGGCTGTGGCCAGGCATCGTCCGAGGTCGGGCCCTTCTACTGCCCCCAGGACCAGGAGATCTACTTCGACCTGGACTTCCTGAACGAACTGCAGCAGCGATTCGGAGCCAACGGCGAGTTCGCCCAGAGCTACATCCTGGCTCACGAGTATGGGCATCACCTGCAGACTCTGCTGGGGACCGAGCGGAAGATGCGCGCTGCCACGGAGCAGGACTCCCGGGACGCCAACAAGTACTCGGTCGCGCTGGAACTGCAGGCTGACTGCTATGCCGGGGTGTGGGCCACGCTGGCGGACAAGAGCACCGAGAACGGCATCGACCTGACCCAGGAGAACATCAAGGAAGCACAGAACGCCGCAGCTGCGGTCGGAGATGACCGGATCCAGAAGGAGACCCAGGGCCGGGTCAATCCCGAGTCCTGGACCCATGGATCGGCCGCTCAGCGGCAGCAGTGGTTCACCACCGGCTACCAGAGCGGGAACATCGACTCCTGCGACACTTTCGGCTCGCTCAAACTCGATCTCTGAATCGCTGAGCCCCTATTCCGGCGGCTGTGCCACGTCCCGATCGGTTGATCACGGCTCATCCATGGTCAGCCGGACGTCACGCAGTCGTTGTGGCAGGGCCCGGATGGCGGCATGCCGAGGATCCCTGATCTCCAGATGCGGCCCGCGCGGCAGCTGGGCCAGCCCGGCCAGCCGCGCATCGCCCAGCAGCCGTTCGAGCAGATCCCGGTCTCCACCGGTCACCAGGGCCTGGAACCGGGACGACGTGAGCAGGCGGACGGCGACCTCGGTGGCCGAGCCCACGAGGCCCTGAACC
>CALMAR010000056.1 GCA_937859855.1 uncultured Kineosporia sp. | reverse complement strand
CCGGACGAGCCCGCGCCGGAGCGCCGGAGCGCCGGAGCGCCGGAGCGTCAGCCGGTCCAGGCCTCCGCCAGCAGCGCCCGGGTCTGGGACAACAGCTGCGGCAGGGCTTTGGTCTGGGCCACGATCGGCAGGAAATTGGCGTCCCCACCCCCCCGCGGCACCACGTGCTGATGCAGATGCGCGGCGATCCCGGCCCCGGCCCCCGCACCCGGGTTCAGCCCCAGATTGAATCCGTGCGGCGACGAAACCGCACTGATCACGCTCATCGCCCGCTGGGACATCCGGGCCAGCTCCAGCGTCTCGGCCTCGGACAGCTCCGGATAGCCGGCCACATGCCGGTAGGGGCATACGAGCAGGTGCCCCGGGTTGTACGGGAACAGGTTGAGCACGGCGTACACCAGCTCGCCCCGCGCCACGATCAGTCCATCCTCGTCGGTCCGCGACGGCGCCCGGCAGAACGGGCAGCCTTCTCCGGCCCCGGACGTCGGCGGCTTCTCCTCGCCCTGCAGGTAGACCATCCGGTGCGGGGTCCAAAGCCGTTCGAACCCGTCGGGCTGACCGGGGAACTGGTCGGCCGGTTCGGCCCCATCAGTCACGCCGGGGAGTCTATGGGGACGCTCCGGCCTCCCCCTACCCTGAGCGAGTGGCCCAGCCTCAGCTGACAGCGGCGGACTCCGCACCCGCACCGGATCCCGCGCCGGTACGGCGACTGAGCCCGGCGGCCCGGCTGTGGCGGGTTGCGGCTCTGCTGGCCGGAGTGGTGCTGATTGCGCGCGGTACCTTCATCGGCAACGACCGGGACTGGCCATTCGCGCCGATGTCCCAATTCGCGTTCCGGGTCGGCAACGACGACGTGGTGCACGAGACCTTCGTCAAGGCCCGCACCCCGGACGGCCGGTTCGTCCTGATCCCGTTGTCGGACGGATCGGTAGGCATGAACCGGGCTGAAGTGGAGGGTTTGCTGCCCAATTTCGAGCGCAATCCGGCCATGCTCGGCTCGCTCGCGGCTGCCCGGCAGCGACTGCATCCCGGCCTGCCGGTGATGACCGAGTGGTACCTGTGCGACCGGGTCACCACCATCACCCGAGGCCGGCCGGGCGCCGTGCACATCAACGTCCTGGTGTCCTGGCGTCCTGACGGCGGAGCCGGGACGCCGCTACCGGGCGCCACGCCAGTGACCACATTCGATCGGAAGATCCGATGACCAGCACGTTCAGCCCGCAGACGGGTACCGCTCGCGACCCGGTCATCAGCTGGCTACGAGGTTTTCTCTTCCAGCCCGTCCCGCTGGGCCGGATCTCCGTGCTCCGGATCGCGATCTACCTGTTCGTGATCTTCGACGTGTTCGCCGTCGTCAACGACGTGATCGACCATGCCGGAGGGCGCGCCGACCTGTACAAACCAGTGCTGCTGCGGCAATGGCTGAACCTGCCGCCGCCCAGCACCGGCTACGCGCACGTAGAGCAGGTCGTACTCATCATCGGCTGCCTGCTCTGCGCCTCACAGCGACTGCCCAGCTGGGCCGAGTGGCTGGGCGCCCTCGTCGTCGCCGCTGCCTTCACCGATTGGGTGTCGATCGGCTTCTCCTACGGCAAGGTCGACCACGACCACTTCGCCCTGATCACCGCACTCTGGGTCCTGCCGGCCGTGGGGGCAGCCCGGCGCCCGGACCGGACGACCCGCTCCGAGGCGGCCGGTTGGGCCCTGCTCTGTATTCAAATGGCTTGCGTGGCAACGTATTTCTTTTCCGCCTGGGCTAAGGTCCGCTTCGGCGGCTGGGATTGGGTCACCGGTTCGACCTTCGCCTGGGCAATGACCCGGCGCGGCACGGGTCTGGGCCGGATGCTGGTCGACCCGCCATGGATCCTGGTGCTCGGCCAGATCAGCGTCTTCACCCTGGAGCTGTGTTCACCCCTGCTGCTGTTCCTGCGCGGGTACCGGCGTTACCTGATGGTGGCCACGTACGCGCTGTTCCACCTGGCCACCTATCTGACTCTGCGCATCCACTTCCTGCCGCTGGTGATCTGCCTGCTGGCATTCCTGCCCCTGGAGCGGCTCACACCTGAGCGTGACCGGCGATCGCCTCGGTGATCCGCCGGATGGCGTCGTCCACCGGGATCCCGTTCTCCTGCGAGCCATCCCGGTAGCGGAACGACACCGCGTCCTTGGCGATGTCCTCGTCGCCGGCGATCAGGATGAACGGCACCTTCTGCTTGGTGTGGTTGCGGATCTTCTTCGGCATCCGGTCGTCCGAGGCGTCCACCTCGACCCGGACGCCCGCCGCGCGCAGCCGGGCCGCCACTGTCTCCAGGTAGGGCACATGCCCGTCGGTGACCGGTACGCCGACTACCTGGACCGGCGCCAGCCAAGGCGGGAACGCTCCGGCGTAGTGCTCCACCAGGACGCCGAAGAACCGCTCGATCGAACCGAACTTGGCTGAGTGGATCATCACCGGCTGCTTGCGGGTGCCATCGGGCGCGTCGTACTCCAGCCCGAACCGGCCCGGCATGTTGAAGTCGTACTGGATGGTCGACATCTGCCAGGTCCGGCCGATCGCGTCGCGGGCCTGCACTGAGATCTTCGGGCCGTAGAACGCGGCTCCGCCCGGGTCCGGCACCAGTTCCAGCCCGGACTCGATGGCGACCGCCTCCAGCACCGCGGTGGCCTCAGCCCACTGCTCGTCGGAGCCGACGAACTTGTCCGGCTTGGAGTCGTCCCGGGTCGACAGCTCCAGGTAGTAGTCGTTGATCCCGAAGTCCCGGAACAGGCTCAGGCAGAAGTTCAGCAGGTGCCGGATCTCAGCGGGCGCCTGCTCGGGGGTGACGTAGCTGTGCGAATCGTCCTGGGTCATCCCGCGCACCCGGGTCAGGCCGTGCACCACGCCGGACTTCTCGAACCGGTACACCGACCCGAACTCGAACAACCGGATCGGCAGTTCCCGGTAGGACCGCTGGCGGGACCGGTAGATCAGGTTGTGCATCGGGCAGTTCATCGCCTTGAGGTAGTACTCGCTGTGCTCCAGCGACATCGGCGGAAACATGGTGTCGGCGTAGTAGGGCAGATGGCCTGAGGTCTCAAACAGCCCCTGCTTGGAAATGTGCGGGGTACCGACATAGGAGAAGCCCTCCTCGATGTGCCGGCGCCGCACGTAGTCCTCCATCTCCCGCTTGATCACCCCGCCTTTGGGATGGAAAACGGCCAGTCCGGAACCGATCTCGTCCGGGAAGCTGAACAGGTCGAGTTCGGCGCCGAGCTTGCGGTGGTCGCGTCGCTCGGCTTCGGCCAGCCGCTCCAGGTATCCGCGCAGGTCGTCCTTGGACGGCCAGGCGGTGCCGTAGATCCGCTGCAGCTGCGGGTTCTTCTCACTCCCCCGCCAGTACGCGGCCGCACTGCGCATCAACTGGAACCCGTTGCCCAGCAGCTTGGTCGACGGTACGTGCGGTCCCCGGCAGAGATCCTTCCAAGCCACGTCGCCGTTGCGGCGGAGGTTGTCATAGATGGTCAGCTCGCTGCCGCCGACCTCGGCCGAAGCGCCCTCGGCGGCGTCCTCGGCTCCCTGATCGCCCGAGCCCTTGAGCCCGATCAGCTCGAGTTTGTAGGGCTCGTGGGCCAGTTCGGAACGCGCCTGATCGTCGCTGACCACCCGGCGCCGGAAGGTCTGCCCCTCCTTGACGATCCGCTGCATCACCTTGTCCAGGGACTTCAGGTCGTCCGGGGTGAACGGGACCGAGACGTCGAAGTCGTAGTAGAAGCCGTCCCGGATGGGCGGCCCGATGCCGAGCTTGGCGTCCGGAAAGGTCTCCTGCACCGCCTGGGCGAGCACATGCGCGGCCGAGTGCCGCAGTACGGCCAGCCCCTCGTCGCTGCCCACCGGCACCGGCTCGATCTGGTCGCCGTCCCGCAGGCTCTGGTCCAGGTCACGCAGCTCGCCGTTGACCCGCGCCACCACCACCTCGCGGTCACCGCTGAACAGCTCACCGGCGGTCGTCCCCTCGGCCACCTGATGAGGCGACCCGGCGACGGACACGGTGATCTGGGCGGGCACGGGTGCTCCTTGGGCTGCTGGGGGACGGCAGAGACGCGTTGCTCGATGCTATCGGCGGGCCGGGCCCGTCCTCTCCCGATTAAGGCTCGCCGAGGGTTGGCGCGTCCCCGGCCGAAGTCCTCAACTGGTGAGCTGTTGATCTGCGGGGACACTGAGCCTGTGCTGGAGCCGGATGCAGACGTCGCGGCGCAGCCCGCCTCCGCACCGGACGCCATAGCCACCACCCGGCGCCCCTGGCGTATCTGGCGTACCTGGCGCCCCTGGCGTACCTGGCGCCCCTGGCGTACCTGGCGCCCCTGGCCCACCTGGCGACTGGTCGCCGGCGGTGCCGCGGTGCTGCTGGTCCTGATCGCAGGCGCCGCGGCGCTCTTCTACCGGCAGCTGAACGGCAACCTCCGCAGCGCCCCGCTCTACGCGGGCCTCGGACCGGCCCCAGCCCCCGCGGCCGGTGTCACCGGCGTGGCCGGGCGGCGTCCACTGAACATCCTGGTGATCGGCTCGGACTCCCGGGCCAGCAAGGCCAACTGTGAGCTCGGCCACGCCTGCTCCGGCTTGGTGCATGCCGACGTCGAGCTGTTGGTGCACGTGGCGGCCGATCGCTCCAATGCCACCGCGATGAGCATCCCCCGCGACACCATGACCAACCTGCCCGGCTGCAAGGACGCCGGAAGCGGCCGGACCATCGGCGACCGCTACGGCCAGATCAACGCCAGTCTCGAATACGGCCCGGGCTGCACGGTCGCGGCCGTGCAGAAGCTGACCGGGTTGACCATCGACCACTTCGTGATGGCCGACTTCGTCGGCGTGATCGACATGTCGGACGCCGTCGGCGGCGCCTCGGTCTGCGTGACCGGCAACGTCTACGACCCGCTGTCGCACCTGAAGCTGAGCAAGGGCCGGCATCTGGTGAAGGGGGAGGCGGCGCTGCAATTCGTCCGCACCCGGCATGCCTTCGGTGACGGCAGCGACCTGGGCCGGACCCAGAGCCAGCACCTGTTCCTGTCCGCGGTGATCCAGAAGTTGCAGCGCACCGGCACCCTGCTCAATCCGGTGAAGGTGTACTCGGTGGCGCAGGCCGCGACCAAGGCACTCACCGTGGATCCGCGATTGGCCAGCGTGGCCCGGCTCACCGGCCTGGCCCGCACACTGCAGGACGTCCCGGCGGGGCGGATCACCTTCGTCACCATGCCCAACCGGCTCGACCCGGCCAACTCGTTCCGGGTGCTGCCGACGCCGGCGGCCCAGCGCCTGTTCAGCGCGATGATCCATGATCGGCCGCTGACGCAGAGCGACGTGCGGGACGAGCCAGCCGAGCCCAGCACCAGCCCATCAGTCAGCTCATCGGTCAGCCCATCAGTTGGTGGGGCCAGCCCGTCAGCCGCTGGAGCGAGCCCGCCGGCCACGCCGCCGGCCAGTCCCACCCTCACGAAGCGAACCCAGGACGCGCAGCGGGCCGGACACGCTCAGCCCGCCGCCGACGCCGGCTGCGCCCATCTCCCAGGCCCGCTCGACCGAGGCGAACTCGA
>CALMAR010000055.1 GCA_937859855.1 uncultured Kineosporia sp. | reverse complement strand
CCGCCGAGAGATAGAAATAGTTCAGCAGCATGGCGAGCGCCAGCAGCGCGAGCGGGGCGGCGGGATGGCGGCGGGCGTTGCGCGGGCCAGACCCGCTTTTCACGGTGTCTCCCCGGCGGCTGACCGAACTGACCCATCAGCTGGCGGCCTGGCAGCAGGAGGGGCTGCGAGAGGCGCCGGTACGGGCCTGTTTCCGGCTGATCGAGCCCACCGATGACGACGAGGAGAGCGTGCTGCAGAGGCCGGACGCGCCCGTTCGCACGGCGCAGGAGCGCACCCGCTGGCATCTGGAGTTCGGCCTGCAGATCCCCCAGGAGCCGAGCGTGGTGGCCTGGGCCCGTCAGATCTGGGACGGTCAGACTCCGGCCGCACTCCGGCGCTATGTGGTTCAGCCTCAGGAGGCGCTGCTGGGCGAACTGGGCCGGGCGCTGCGGCTGTATCCGAGCCTGGGCGCTGCACTGGCCGGGGCCCGGCCGGTCGAACTCAGCCTTGACACCGCTGGAGCCCACGAATTCCTTTCCGGTGCAGCGGATTTGCTGGTGGGGGCCGGGTTCGGAGTGTTCCTGCCCGGCTGGTGGTCCAAGCGGCCGTCCCGGCTCGGCCTGCGGCTGCGGGCGGCAACCCCCGCTCAGCCGGGCCGGGTCGAGGGCACTCCCGCCTTCGGGCAGGAGCACATCGTCGCCTTCAACTGGCGGATGTCGGTCGGCGATCAGACCCTGTCCCAGGACGACGTCGACGTGCTGATCGAAGCGCGTGAATCGCTGGTCCGGCTGCGCGGCGAGTGGATGCAGGTCGATCCGGAACGATTGCGCAAGGCCCGGGACTTTCTGCGCCGCAGCAACTCCCCGATGGCGATGACGGTCGGTGATGTGCTTCGGCTGCTGGGCTCGGTGGACGAGGCACCCGGCGGGTTGCCGGTCACCGGAGTGGACGCCGACGGCTGGCTGGCGGATCTGCTGGCTCCGGCCGGGGATCAGCGGCTCAAGCCGGTGCCGGTTCCGTCCGGGTTCCACGGCACCCTGCGGCCCTATCAGGAGCGCGGCCTGTCCTGGCTATCGTTCCTGGAACAGGCCGGGCTGGGGGGTGTGCTGGCCGATGACATGGGACTAGGCAAGACGATTCAGTTGCTCGCCCTGATCGCGGCCGGCCTGGAGACCGATCAGGCCCCGGACCAGCGCGTTCCCACCCTGCTGGTCTGCCCGATGTCCCTGGTCGGCAACTGGCAACGAGAAGCGGCTCGATTCACTCCCCAGCTGCAGGTGCACGTCCACCACGGCAGCGAACGGCCCAGGGGGCAGGACTTCACCCAAGCCTGCGCGGCCAGCGACATCGTGGTCACCACCTATGCGCTGCTGGCCCGCGACGCGGCGCAGCTGCGGGCGATGCCGTGGCGCCGGGTGGTACTGGACGAGGCTCAGGCGGTGAAGAACGCGGCAACCCAGGCTGCGATCGCCGCCCGCGGCCTGAACGCGCCGAGCCGGATCGCGGTGACCGGGACGCCGGTGGAGAACCGGCTGGCCGACCTGTGGTCGCTGATGGAGTTCGCCAACCCCAAGTTGCTCGGCAGTGCAGCAGATTTCAAGCGCCGGTTCGCCTTACCGATCGAGCGGGCCGGTAGTGACGAGGCCCGGGCCAAGCTGAGGAGCCTGACCCAGCCGTTCGTGTTGCGCCGGTTGAAGACCGACCAGTCGATCATCAGCGACCTGCCGGACAAGCTGGAGATGGACGTCGTCTGCTCGCTCACCGCTGAGCAGGCTGCGCTGTATCAATCGGTGGTCACCGACATGCTGCGCCGGATCGACAGTACCGAGGGGATGGAACGGCGCGGTCTGGTGCTGGCCACCATGACCAAGCTCAAGCAGGTGTGCAATCACCCGGCTCAGTTCCTTCGCGACGGGAGCCGCATCAGTGGCCGTTCGGGCAAGCTGGCCCGGCTGGAGGAGATACTCGAGGAAGTGCTGGCGGCCGGTGAAAAGGCGCTGCTGTTCACCCAGTTCGCTGAGTTCGGGGAGCTGCTGAGAACTCATCTGACCGCCCGTTTCGGCCGCGAGGTGCTGTTTCTGCACGGCGGCAGCAGCAAGGCGCAGCGGGACGAGATGGTGACCCGGTTCCAGGCCAGCGGAGCTGGCGCATCCGCCGGATCGGGTAGCCCCCGCTCCGGGCCGCCGATCTTCGTGCTCTCGCTCAAGGCGGGTGGCACCGGGCTCACCCTGACCGCGGCCAGCCACGTGATCCATGCCGACCGCTGGTGGAATCCAGCCGTGCAGGACCAGGCCACCGACCGGGCCTTCCGGATCGGCCAGACCCGCGACGTCCAGGTCCGTTCCCTGGTCTGCGCCGGCACCCTGGAGGAGAAGATCGCCCTCATGATCGAGGACAAGCGGGCGCTGGCGGCGTCGGTGATCGGTACCGGTGAGGGATGGCTGACCGAGCTGGACACCGCGGCGCTGCGCGAACTGCTCACCCTGGACACCGGAGCGGTGGTCTGAGATGGCTGAGGACTGGAGGCCGTGGGAGGACCCGGACTGGTCCCCGTCCGGGCCGCTGCCGGTGGATGGGGGCCTGATCGCGCGCAGCAGCCGCGGTGGTATCGGACAGCAATGGTGGTCGAAGCGGTTCATCGAGGTGCTGGAGTCGTTCGCCCTGGGCGGCCGGCTGACCCGGGGCCGGGCCTACGCCCGCAAGGGTCAGGTGATGTCACTGGACGTCGGGGCCGGGGTGGTGTCGGCGGTGGTGCAGGGCTCCCGGGTCACGCCCTACCGGGTCACGATCCGGCTGCGGACCTTCTCGGAACTGGTCTGGGCCAAGGCCGAGGTCGTGCTGGCCGAGCAGGCCATTCACAGCGCCCGGCTGCTGGCCGGGGACTTCCCGCCCGAACTGGAGGCCGTGTTCGAGGGGATCGGTGCGCCGCTGTTCCCGCGGCGGCTGGGCGATCTGACCATGAGCTGCTCCTGCCCGGACCAGGCTGTGCCGTGCAAGCACCTGGCCGCCAGTTTCTACCTGCTGGCCGAGCGTTTCGACGACGACCCGTTCCTGATTCTGCGCTGGCGTGGCCGGGCCCGGGAGACTCTGCTGGCCCGGCTCCGAGAGCTGCGCGCAGACGAGCCAGCCGGTGGGGCAGCGGAGCAGATCACTGCCGAGGGCCAGATCGCCCCCCACGCGGCCACGGACGCAGCTGGGCCGATGGCGGGGGCGGCGCTGGCTCTGAGCGATCCGGCTTCCCCGGCGTCCCCACCGGCCGCCCCGGCCATCACCGCCATCACCGCCATCACCGCCATCGGAGCCGGAGCGATCGGTTTCTGGGCGGCGGGACAACCCCCGCCGCTGCCCAGCCAGCCTGAACTGCCGGCCGATCTGCTGCTGCGGCAGCTGCCGGTTCCCGGAACCGGACTGGGCGCAGCCCGGCTGATCAGCTATCTGACCCCGCTCTACCAGCGGCTGCCCTGATCTTCGATCGGCCCCGGCCCGATCCATCCGGGCCAGAAGGCCACAAGGCCAGGCGGGGCAAAAGCGCCAGTTTGGCCGAGCTGGTGGCCGCCCGTCCTGAACACGCGTGAGGCCGGGACCATCAGGAAACACCATGGCGGCGAATGTCACGGCAATCTGAGCAGGTGACCGAATCGCCGACCCCGTCGTTCCGTGGCTTTCCCCAGCAGTTCGAGGGCGAGCTCACCGCCGAGCAGTCCCGGCTGGCGGAGTCCAGCGGTCCAGGAGCGCCGTGGCGGCACTGGGGACCGTACCTGTCCGGCCGGCAGTGGGGGACGGTTCGGGAGGATTACTCCGGGGACGGCGACGCCTGGGACTCGTTCCCGTTCGAGCACGCCCGCTCCCGGGCCTACCGCTGGGGGGAGGACGGGCTCGGCGGCGTCTGCGATCGCTTCGGCTTCGTCAATTTCGCGCTGGCGCTGTGGAACCGAAAGGACGAGATCCTCAAGGAGCGCCTGTTCGGGCTCACCAATGGCCAGGGCAATCACGGTGAGGACGTCAAGGAGTACTGGTGGGCGCTCGACGGCACCCCTACCCACAGCTGGATGCGCTGGATGTACCGCTATCCGCAGGAGGCGTTCCCGTATCAGCGGTTGCGCGATGAGAACGCCAGCCGGGGCCGCGATCAGCGCGAGTTCGAGCTGGCCGACACCGGCATCCTGGACGGTGACCGGTTCTTCGACGTCACCGTGACCTACGCCAAGGCCGCCCCGGACGACCTGTGCATCGAGATCACGGCCGTCAACCGCGGCCCGGATCCGGCTCCACTGGACCTGTTGCCGCAGCTGTGGTTGCGCAACACCTGGGCCTGGGGCCGGGATCCGCGCCGCGGCTCGATCCACCAGCTGCTGCCGCCCGCCCTTGCCGTTGGGGGTGTCGAAGCGGCCCAGGCCGAGCATGGATTGCTCGGCACCTACTTCCTAGCCGCCCAGGGCGCTCCGGTGCTGCTGTTCTGCGACAACGAGACCAACGCGGTCGAACTCTTCGGCGACGCCCGCAACGCCAGCCGCTATCCGAAGGATGGGATCGACCGGCGGATCGTGCACGGCGACGCCAGCGCGATCAACCCGTTCGACGAGGGCACGAAAGTCGCTGTCTGGTATGCCTTCGATGCGATCGCGCCCGGCGAGGAGAAGACGGTCCAGCTCCGGCTGTCGCAAGAACCGCCGGACGCCAGCACGTTCGGTACCGGCTTCGACGCCGTGCTGGCCGATCGCCAGCGGGAGGCGGACGACTTCTACGCCACCGTGATCCATCCCGCGCTGCCGCCTGAGGATCGCCATGTCGCCCGGCGCGCCTACGCCGGTCTGCTGTGGGGCAAGCAGTTGTACCGGTACGACGTCGAGCAATGGCTGAACGGCGATGCGGTCAGTCCAGCGCCACCGCAACGGCGGGCCAAGGGCCGGCGCAACACCGACTGGACCTGGGTGTCCTTGGCCGACGTGATCTCCATGCCGGATGAGTGGGAGTACCCCTGGTTCGCCGCCTGGGATCTGGCTTTCCACACGATTCCGCTAGCTCACGTCGACCCTGACTTCGCCAAGGAACAGCTGGTGCTGATGTGCCGGGAGTGGGCCATGCACCCCAACGGGCAGCTGCCGGCCTACGAGTGGGAGTTCGGCGACGTCAACCCTCCGGTGCACGCCTGGGCCAGCTGGCACGTCTACCGGATCGACGGCTACCGGGATCGCGACTTCCTGATCCGGGTGTTCACCAAGCTCCTGCTGAACTTCTCCTGGTGGGTGAACCGCAAGGACTCGACCGGCTCGAACCTGTTCGAGGGCGGGTTCCTGGGCATGGACAACATCGGCCTGTTCGACCGGTCGGCCCCGCTGCCGCCCGGGTTCCGGCTGGAGCAGTCGGACGCGACCAGCTGGATGGCGTTCTACTGCCTGCAGATGTTCAAGATCGCACTCGAGCTGTCCCGGCATGACAACGCCTGGGACGACACCGCGACCAAGTTCCTGGAACACTTCCTGGCCATCGCCCGTTCGCTGGGATCCTTCGGCTCGCAGGACATCTCGCTCTGGAACGAGGACGACGGTTTCTTCTACGACGTCCTGGTCGGGCCGGACGGGGTGGCCGAGCCGATGCGGGTGCCGTCCATGGTCGGGCTGCTGCCGATACTGGGAGCCACCGAGGTGCCGTCCTGGATCAGCGAGGAGTGCCCGGACGTGACCGCGCGGCTGCGCTGGCTGCAGCGGCGCCGCCCTGAGCTGGTCGGGCCGCTGCTGTTCGCCAAGGGACCGGGGGAGCGGAAGATGCTGCTCTCGCTGGTGGACAAGGAGCGGCTGCGGCGGATCCTGGAGCGAATGTTCGATCCGGAGCAGTTCCTCTCCCCCTACGGCATCCGGTCGCTGTCCAAGGCGGTGAAATCTGGCTTCACCACGCACGTCTCGGGCCGGGAAGCCTCGATCGAATACGAGCCGGGGGAGTCTCGGACTGGCCTGTTCGGCGGCAATTCGAACTGGCGCGGCCCGGTCTGGTTCCCGGTGAACGTGCTGCTGGCGGACAAGTTGCGCACCTACGGCCGCCACTTCGGCGACACCTTCCAGATCGAGATTCCGACCGGCTCCGGGAACAAGAAGACCCTGGTGGAGGCGGCCGACCTGATCGACAACGGGCTGACCGCGCTGTTCCGGCCCGTGGGCGGCCGGCGCCCGGCCGACGGCCAGCGGATCGAAGCCAGCGACAATCCGCTGTGGGCCGAGCACCCGACCTTCAGTGAGTTCTTCGACGGGGACACCGGTGAGGGCTTGGGGGCCACCCATCAGACCGGGTGGACGGCGCTGGTCGCGCACCTGCTCAATCCGCGGCTGCCACCCGATCCCCGGCAGCAGGGCTGGGCCTGACGCAGCGCCGGGCGATCGGAGGCATCGGCCGTACTATCGCTGGCGTGGCCGCCCCGATCCCGTCCGCGCGCGCCGGCGCCGACGCGTGCCCGGGTGCGCTTCGCCCCCACCACGCCGCCGACGGCGAACTGATCCGGCTTCGGCTGCCGGGTGGTGCCCTGCGCCCCTCTGCGTTGCTCGAGCTGGCCGCGGCGTCGGCATCGTTCGGGGATGGCCGCCTCGGGCTCACTTCTCGCGGAAACCTGCAGATCAGAGGGGTGCGG
>CALMAR010000054.1 GCA_937859855.1 uncultured Kineosporia sp. | reverse complement strand
CTGGCGGGGCAGCGCCGCTGGCCAGGAGGGGGAAGGCGCTCCGCCGGGAGCGGACGCGACGGTGACGCTGTCGGCGGGCACCGACTGGTCCAGCGCCTTTCGCGCCGCCTCATCCGGCGGCGTCGACCTGATCATCGACCCGGTCTGGGGGCAGCCGGCCCTGGAAGCGATCAAAGCCGCCGCCCGCGGTGCACGGCTGGTGCAGATCGGGCACATGGCGGGCGAGACGCTCCAGATCCCCGCGGCGATCCTGCGGGCCAACGCGGTGGACATCAGAGGCCACGCCATCTTCCACGCTCCCCTGCAAGCCCGCCGTGACGGTTACCTTCGCCTCACCGAACATGCGGCCCGTGGCGATATCACCGTGCCGCACGAGACCGTTCCCCTGGCCGGCGTGGGCGGCGCCTGGGACCGTCAGAAGGCCGGTGCGGGAACCAAACTCGTGCTGGTCCCTGACCATCAGACGGAGCAAATGACTCCGCCGGCCTGAAAGGGCCGGATCAGGTGCGCTGAGGGCGGTCCGTCCTCAGCCGGGACGCCGCGCTGGCCAGCCAGTTCGAGCGCCGCGGCCAGGCCGTCCGGGTCGGCCCAGTGCACCTATTGGCGCCAGCGGGCGGCTCGGGGCAGGGTCTACTTGATGCCGGTGTGCGAGATGCCCTGTGCGATCTGACGTTGCAGGATCAGGAAAACCGCCAGCAGGGGCAGGATGCCCAGGACGGCCGAGGCCATGGTTTCGGCGTATTGGATGGCGGCGCCGGAGATGAGGCTGCTGAGTCCCACCGGGATGGTCTGCGACTTGGTCTGAGTGAGGGCCAGCAGTGGCCAGAGAAAGGCGTTCCACGAAGTGATGAAGGTGAGGATCGCCACTGCGGAGATCGCCGGTCGGCACAGTGGCATGCAGATCCTGTAATAGACCTGCCACCAGCTGGCCCCATCGATCCGGGCAGCCTCGATCAGGGCGATGGGGATGGCTCTGATGAACGAGTCGAAGACGAAGACGGCAATGGGAAGGGCGACGCCGGGCAGGATGATCGCCCAATAGGTCCCGAGCAGATGCAGTCCGCGGAACTCGAGGAACTGCGGCAGGATGAGCGCCTCAGTGGGCAGCATCAAGCCAGCCAGAACCAGCGCGTACACGGCGTATTTCACCCGGTAGTTCAGGTGGACGAGGGCGAATGCGGCCATCGAGCAAACAATCACCGCGAAGATCACGGTGAGCGTCGAGATGACGAAACTGTTGACGTACCACCAGCCCAGAGGACTGGACTTCCAGGCCGAGCGGTAAGCATCTAGGTTCCAGTGGCTCGACCAGATCGCCGTGGGATGCGCGGCGATCTCACTGTTTGGCCGCAGCGACGTGATCAGCGCCCACAGGAACGGGACCAGCCAGATCAGGGCGAACAGCGTCACGCAGGTGGCAGCCAGCCGGTTGAACAGTTTGGCCTGGTCCAGTCGGGCTGGCTCATGCGAGCGGATGTCGCTGGACGGGGTTACGACCACGGACGTAGACATGTTCGGATCCCTCTCAGGCGTTCGCCGGGCCGGTGCTGCGCCGGTTGCGGATCAGGAGCCAGATGACGGAGACCAGGACCAGGACCACGAAGTAGACCATGGTCGCCGCCGCCGCATAGCCACCGCGGTAGGCGGTGAAACCGGTGTCGTAGATGTACTGGATAACGGGACGCGTCGAGTAGTTCGGGCCCCCGGCCAGCAGGATGTAGATCTGGTCGAACACTTTCAGGGAGGCGAGGACCTGCAGGATCAGTACCAGGCTCATCGTCGGGCGCAACAGCGGGATGGTCATGAACCGGATCTGTTGCCATGGCCCCGCGCCATCCAGAGACGCTGCCTCGAAAACGTCTTCGGAGAACTCCTGGATGGCCGCGGTGTAGAGAATGAAGTTGAAACCGAAAGTCCACCAAAGGGTTAGCAGCACCACAGCCAGCCAGGCCCCGGACGTGGTGCCGAAAAAGTCGGGGGTGGGTAACCCAGCCCAGCTGAAGGCGTTCGTGATGAGTCCCGTTTGCGGCGTGTACATGAAGTAGAAGATCAGGCAGACCGCCGCGGAGGGAACAACATACGGCGCGAAGAAAGCGAGCCTGAAGAACCACCGGTTCCGTACCATCCGGGAGGCCAGGATCGCGAAGAGCATGGGCAGCAGTACCAGCAAAGGCGTCGTGAGGAGGGTGAACAACACCGAGTGCCACATCGAGATCCAGAAGGCCCGGTTGGACAGTACGTCGGCGTAATTCGAGAGCCCTACCCATTTCCCCAGACCAGACTTCACCGTGGTGGTGTTGAACAGGCTGATCACAACGCCGATCAGCACCGGCCCGATCAGGAATAGCAGGTAAAGCACGAAGAACGGTGTGGTGAACATCCACCCCGCTCGATTCTCCTCGCGCGAAGTGCGTTCCGCAGGGGGCGCGGCTCGTACGTCGTCGTCCGTCCGCGATGGTGCGGCTATGGCGTTGGTGCTCATCTCGCACTCCTCACTGGACCGGCGACCGGGCGGCTGCGAACGTCTTCAGGCTGCTGTTCATGGCGGCAACTCCACCCTTGGGGCTGGTCCCGCCGACGAGCACGCTCGCGACGATCGAGCCCATGGCGATCTGAAAGTCCGAGCCGGCTCCGGTGTACCAGGCCTCCGGGTCGTAGACCGCGTCGAATGCGGCCTGCGTGTAGTCGCTCTGCGGTTTCAGCGCGAGGAATTGACTGCTCTTCTGGGCCGGGAGCCAGGCGGGCACATGACCACCGCCGGCCCAGGTCAAGCTCTGATCCAGTAGACCTTTGATGAAGCGCACCGCATCAGCCGTACGCCTGGCCGACCGCCCTGAACTGGTGGGAATGACCAGTGAATGCGAGTCCGCGTAGGCCACCGGCTTGGAGCCCAGGAGGGCCGGGAACGGCTCGACGTTGAACTTCAGAGTCTTCACATCACGGTATGTGGGAATCTGCCATACGCCGTCGAACAGGAATCCGACCTTGCCCTGGCTGAACAGGCTGGACGACGTGGTCGCTGTCGCTGTGCTCGGCAACAGGGCCTGCGGCCCGGTGAGACCGCGCATGAAGGCGAACGTTTCTTCCATCGCGGCCTGGTCGATGGTGACCTTAGAGCCCAGCTGGGAAACGATCGGCCCGGCCAGACCGGAGTAGACCATCATGAAAAAGCGCCAGCACATGGCCGGATCGGCCGTGATCGTCGCGATGCCCCCGAACTGCCCGCCGGTGGCGTCCTTCATCGCCTTCAATGCGTCCTGGAATGCGTTGCTGTCCGGAATGGGCTTCAGGCCGTCACCGGCCGCGTTCAGCAGGCCCGCCTTTTCCGCCAGCGTCACATTGTAGAAGAGCACCCAGGGATGGGTATCGAGTGGAACCGCGTAGGTGGTGCCGTCGACCGTGGCCTTCTTCCAGGCCGCCGGCGTGAACTTGTCCGCAGTGATCCCCGCAGTACCGAACTGGTCCCCGATGGGCTGCAGCAAGCCGGCCCGGGCCAGCAGCGGCAGCCTGGACAGGTGCGCGATCCCCACGTCCGGCGGGCGGCCGCTGGACGCCGCCAGGGCGAGCTTCGTGTAATAAGGATTGCCCCACTGGAGCAGCGTGGCCTCCACCGAAAGATGGGCCGACGCCTGAAACCGCTTGACCATGGTCGTCATGTTGTCGCCGTCACCGCCACCGAACAGATGCCAGTAGATGACATCGGCCGTGGCCGGTTGCGCCCCGACAAGACTGGTGGCGATCGGTGACGCACATCCCGACATCAGTCCGGCCAGCGTGAGACCCCCACCAGCAGTGAGGAATTGACGACGCGAGACGCCGCTCACAATCGGGTCGCCGTCCTGGTGCGGCCTGATGCTCCGCGCCTGGCCGCCCCCTTCGGCCGATAAGGACCCGGAGCAGGTCCGTTATCCGGAGGCCGGATTGAAGACGCTCGGCTGCCTGCTGGTCGAATGGGCATCTACGCCTCTTTTCTACGTAGCACGAAACAGCTCACAATGAATATGACGGCTTGTACCAAGAGGTGTCAAGGATCTTTTTCCACGTGGCACAGCGTCTTACCATTGGACCCATGGCACACCTGAACGATGTCTCCGAGCCGCTGACGGTTGCCGCATCGACTCTCGGTGGTGCGTATCCGCGGCCGCAGCTGGTCCGGCCCGCCTGGTTCGATCTGTGCGGCCCTTGGGCGTTCGCCGTCGACGATGGTGACGTTGGGGTGTCAGACGGCTGGTACCGGCACGAGGCGCCGTTCGCGCTGACGATCGTCGTGCCCTTTCCCTCCGAGGCGTCCGCCTCGAAAGTAGCTGTGACGGGCCTGCATGCGGTCGTCTGGTATCGCCGGGAGATCTCTCGCCCGGCATTGGCCGAAGCCGGTCTGGGTGGGCAAGGTGAGCGGATCCTCCTGCACTTCGGCGCGGTCGACTACCGGGCCGACGTGTGGCTGGCGGGCCAGTACGTGGGACGGCACGAGGGCGGTCACACTCCCTTCACCCTGGACGTGACCCACATCCTGGCTGACGACGCAGAATCGTGGGCGTTGGTCGTGCGGGCCGAAGACGACCCGTACGACGTCGCTCAGCCGCGAGGAAAGCAGGACTGGCAGGCCGAGCCGCATGGCATCTGGTACGTGCGGACAACCGGCATCTGGCAACCGGTTTGGCTGGAAGCCGTTCCCAGGCACTATGTTACGGACGTCGCCTGGATTCCGGACATGCCCGGCGGCACCGTCGCCATGTACCTCGAGCTGAACAGCCGGCCACAGGACGCAGTCACGGTGACCGTCGTTCTGCAAGCCGGGGACGAGCGCCTCGCCGATCTCCAGTTCACCACAGCCGAACCACGCAGCCGCACCATCATTAGCCTGCCGGCCCAGGCCAACGGCCAGGCGTACGAATCCGTGCTGTGGTCGCCTGAACGCCCGCAACTCATTGACGCCCATATCACCGTGACGACCAGCGACGGTGCGATCGACGACGTGCTCGCCTACTTCGGGCTGCGCAGCGTGACATGGTCAGACGGGCACTTCATGCTCAACGACCGTCCTTACTACATCCGGGCAGTTCTCGACCAGGGCTATTGGCCGCAGACGCACCTCGCCGCGCCGTCCGCGGACGCACTCAAGGACGAGGTGCAGCTCATCAAGGATCTGGGGTTCAACTCGGTTCGTATTCACCAGAAGATCGAAGACCCGCGGTTCCTCTATTGGGCGGACCGGCTGGGGCTGCTGGTCTGGGGAGAGGGCGCCAGTGCCTATGAGTTCTCCGCCACCGCGGTAGAGCGGACCACCCGCGAATGGCTCGATGTGCTGAGACGGGATCTGTCCCATCCATCCATCGCGGTGTGGGTGCCGCTCAATGAGAGCTGGGGGGTTCAGCAGATACAACACGACAGCCGGCAGCTGAACTACGCCCGGTCCCTGTACCACCTCACCAAGAGCGTCGACCCCTCGCGGCCGGTCATCACCAACGACGGCTGGGAACACGCCGACTCCGACTTCTGGACCGTGCACGACTACGCGATCAGCGGCAAGGAGCTGGCCGCCAATTATGTCGACGTCGTGACCGTGCGGGACATGCTCGCCCACATTGGCCCGCTTGGCCGCCGGATCAAATTGCTGGACCTTCCCGACCGGGGCCAGCCGGTCATCGTCTCCGAGTTCGGCGGAGTGAGCTTCGCCCCGACCTACGACGGAGACACCTGGGGATACGTGGCGGCCTCCGAAGCGACCCGCTTCGAGGAACTGCTGCGGGAGCTCTTCGAAGCGCTGCAGCGCAGTCCGGTGCTTGCTGGCTTCTGCTACACGCAGCTCACCGACACTTTTCAAGAGGCCAATGGCCTCACCGATCCGCATCGGAAACCGAAACTTCCGGTGGAAACCATCCGGGAAATCGTTCTCGGCTACGGGGTGGACACCAGTGGGCATCGGCGGCCGAGGCAGGCCGTCGAGCAGCAAAGTGAGGCCCCGGCGCAGGCGGTAGCTCCAAAGCCCGAGCCGGACGGCAGCCTCAACAAACCTGCGGTGTGATCACCGGCGGCGACTGCGCATGCTGCTTGCCCGTATCACGAGCTCATAACCGCAGTCCACCCGCTTGCCGGTTCGGGGTGCACCGCCGATCTGGGCGATCAACTGGGTGACCGCTGCCTCGGCAATGGCGGCTTTGTCGGGCGACACCGAGGTGAGCGGCGGCGTTGTGAACGCGACTTCCTCAACGTTGTCCCAGCCCACCACCGACACGTCGTCCGGGATCCGGAAACCACCCTCCAGGAG
>CALMAR010000053.1 GCA_937859855.1 uncultured Kineosporia sp. | reverse complement strand
GCCCGGCCGGGATCTATACCCAGCCGGTTCCCGCGGTAGTACTCCAGCACGGCGATCACGCCGTCGCTCTCCAGGATCGGATGGAACATGCCGGCCATGATCCCGGCACCGGCCAGCTTGCGGGTGCGGTCGTCGACCACGTGCGCGGGCAGGTTGTCCACCATCACGAATTCGTGGCTGCGCAGAGCCTGGCCGATGTACCCGGAGTTGTCCGGGATCCGGTCGGCGGACAGCAGGGCGCTGATCCGCCCGGCCAGCGGCCCGGACTCGTGATGGCGCACCAGGGTGCCGGCGTCGCCCGGCATCCAGAGCGCGCCGTAGGCCAGCCCGGCCGAGACCACGAACGAGTCCACCCCCTGACGCAGCGCCTGAGTGAGATCGCTGGTGCCGTCCATCGCGCTGATCAGCTGGGTGAAATTCTCCACGTCCCGGGGAACCACGCTCGGCTCGATGCTCTCGGACGTCGCCTGGCCGCGCCCGGCTCGCGGCAGCGCCCTGCGAAAGAACCCGCTCATGCCTCTCCCCTGAACAGCAAACGACGGACAGCCTGCTCGGTCGCCCCCGGCTTCATCGGCAGCTTGGCGCGGCGGCTGAACGCCGGAGATCAGAGCAGGCCGTGCCGGGAGAGATACTCCTTGGCCACCTGGTCTGGGCTGAGCTGGGCCACGTTGACCTGGTCGTTCATCTGGGCCAGGTCGGCCGAGGGGAGCACCGAGGCCAGCGGTTCCAGGGCCGCGGCCACCCGGGGGCTGCCCGCGGTGGCCGCATTGACCACCGGCACCAGGTTCTCGGCCAGCTGCAGCTTCTTGTCGTCAGCGAGCACATACAGGCCCAGGGCGGCCAGGCTGCCGTCGGTGGTCCCGACCAGCCCCATCGTCGCCTGGCCGGACAGCACCGCCTGCTTGGTCTGGGCCGAGCCGAACCCGGTCGGCAGCACCTTGGAGATCTTCATCCCGTACACCTTCTGCAGGCCGCCCTGGCAGAACGGGCCGGTCGGGCAGGAACTGGTCGCCGCCAGCACCACCGGCCGGCCCAGGGCGGCGAACTGGGAGAGGGTGGCGATGCCCATCTTCTGGGCGAAGCCGGCCTCGACCGCGAAGCCGTTCTGATCGGCGGCGGCCGACGGCGTCAGCACCTTCAGCCCGCGCCACTTCGCCAGCGGGCGCATCGCGGCGAGGGTGGCGTCCAGGTCGGAGCTGGCCAGCACAGCTGCGTCCGGGCCGTTCAGCTCCCGGTTCAGGAACTCGGTCATCGTCGCCGCGTACTCCGGGACGACGTCGATCTGGCCGGACCGCAGCATCGGCTCGTAGATCGTCCGGTCGTTCACCGACCGGTAGGTCACCTTGTAGCCGGCCTTGGTCAGGAGGTTGCCGTACAGCGCCTGCATCACCAGCATCTCGGTGAAGCTGGCGCCGCCCACGGTGAGGGTGCCCCCGACCGGCACCGGATCCAGCGCGGCCCCCCCGGCCTTCTCATGGCCACCCGCCCGCAGCTGCGAACAGGCGGTGAGCAGGAGCAGGCTGAGGACGCAGAGCAGTCCGCCGATCACCCGGAACATCCCGCTTCGCAATGGCTTTCGGCTTCTCATGGAACCTGATCATGTTGGGCGCCCTCGTCCCGGCCGGGCCGGTCATCATCACCGGGCGGCACCCGGCACCAGTACTGGACCACGAATCCGGCCGCCGAAAGAGCCACCGCGGACGCGGTCGCGACCAGCGCGACGAAGAACCGGCCCCGCCGGGCGCCGACCAGGTCGGGATAGATCTCCAGCGCCTGGCTCAGGTACCAGCCGACCAGCAGCGCCCCACCGTAGGCCTTGGCCTTGGCCAGCACCGCCACCCGGGCGGCCATCAATGGCTCCACCCGGCCGTTACGGCCCCTGATCCACTGCCGCACCTGCAGGCCAGCCGCCAGCAGAATCGCGATCAGGGCCAGGATGCCGGCCACCGCGGCCCAGCCGAGCGGCAGCGGGTTGTGCCCAGAACCGGTCCACGTGTCCAGCGCGACCCAGCCGATCGCGGTGGTCAGCACCGCGATCAGTACCGCGTTGACGATCTTGGCGGGGGTCATTGGCCCGGCCCCTGAAGGGTGTGCCGGCCGCCGGTCCCGGGCAGGCCCGGGTCGGCCTGCGGCCTTAGGTCGATCTCGGGGCGCTCCCGCACGTCATCCCGATCCGGTGCCTGAGCCAGCAGTTCGGCCACCGGCACCTCCCGGACCGCGTGCAGTCCGTCGGCCCAGGGCAGGGTCGCCTCCGGGTCGATGCTCAGCCAGGGCGCCAGCACGAAGGCCCGCTGAGCCGCACGCGGATGCGGCAGAGACAGGTCCGGCATCGAGCTGATCAGCCCGCCGTACCGGATCATGTCGATGTCCAGGGTCCGCGGGCCCCAGTGCACACCGCGCTGCCGGTCATGGGCGGCCTCAACCCGATGGCAGGTGTCCAGCAGGTCCTGGGCCGACAGCTCGGTGCTGACCATCACCACGGCGTTCAGGTAGTCGGGCTGGGCCGGGCCACCGACTGGGGCGGTTTCGAACACCGCCGACACCGCGGTGACCTCGACTCCGGGCATGGCCTCGAGCGCGGACACCGCCGAGCGCAGCATGTTCGCCCGGTCACCCAGATTGCTGCCCAGGGCCAGCACCGCCTCGACCGCGATGACCGGGTGCCGGTCCAGCGGCCCCGATTCCACCGGGGGGTGCTCGCGCTGGCGCCGGATCGACACCTGGACATCGCTGAACGCCTCGCTGATCGGCGCGGACGGCTTGTGCACGGTGACGTCGACCGCATGCACCGCATCCGGCTTCAGGCACACCTGCGCCACCCGCTCGGCCAGAGTCTCGATCAGCCGGGCCGGTTCGCCCCGGACCACGTCGGCGATCTGGATCGCCAGTTCGCCGTAGTTCACGGTCAGGCCGAGATCGTCCCCGGCCGCGGCCGGTGAGGTGTCCAGGTGCAGGACGGCGTCCACGGTGAAGTCCTGGCCGTTCCGGCGTTCGTCATCGAGCACGCCGTGATGGCCGCGGGCGGTCACGCCGAGCAGCCGGATCCGGTCGAGGGGGCGTCCGTGCAGCCCGAGGATCATGTCGCTGGCCTGATTCACCGGCTCATCCCTCCAGCGCTGAGACCGGCCGGACGCCGGGCCTGCCGTACGGCCCCGGCCACCCGGACGGCATCCGCGCAGAGTTTGACCGCGTGCACCCGGACGCACCAGACGCCAGCCGCGACCGCCAGGGCACACACCGCCGCGGTGGCCGGATCCCGCTGCTCGACCCCGGCCGGCGCTTCCGGCGTCCCCAGCAGCGAGCCGAGAAAACGCTTGCGCGACGGCCCGATCAGCACCGGCAGGCCCAGCGCCACCAGCCGGTCCAGCCCCGCCAGCACTTCCCAGTTGCCGGCTGCGTCCTTGGCGAATCCCAGGCCCGGCTCGAGCACGATCCCGCCCGGATCGACCCCGGCCGCGACCAAGCCGTCCAAACTGCGCAGCAGGTCCTGCTCCACCTCGCCGACAATGTCGGTGTAGGGCTCGAACGTACCCGTGTGCAGCGCAACGTCGCCCAGGCCGGGCGGATGTCGCCAGTGCATGGCCACGAAGGGCACCTGGGCCTGCGCCACCAGCCGGGGCATCCGCGGATCCGAGTGCCCGGCGCTGACGTCGTTCACCATCACCGCTCCGGCGTCCAGCGCCGCCTCAGCAACCTGCGCCCGCAGGGTGTCGATGCTGACCGGGACGCCGTGACCGGCCAGCTCCTTGATTACCGGGATCACCCGGCGCAGTTCCTCGTCAGCCGCAACCCGCTGCGCGGCGGGGCGGGTCGACTCGCCGCCGACGTCCACCAGGGTGGCCCCTTCGGCCATCATGGCCAGCCCTCGCGCGATCGCGGCGCCCGGGTCGAGCCAGCGGCCGCCGTCGCTGAAGGAGTCCGGGGTGACGTTGAGGACGCCCATCACCACCGCAGCGCCGGTGCTGGCCTCCGGAGGCAGGCCCTCGGGTCCGGTCACGTTGGCCACTTTAGAGGCTCTAGTTCCGGCGCCCGGCCATCATCAGGGCCATCGCCTCAGCCCGGGTGGCCGGGTTCAGCAGCTGACCCCGCACGGCCGATGTGACGGTGCGCGAGCCGGGCTTGCGCACCCCGCGCATCGACATGCACAGATGCTCGCACTCGATCACCACCATCACTCCACGCGGCTCCAGCTGTTCGACCAGCGCGTCGGCGATCTGGGTGGTCAGCCGTTCCTGCACCTGCGGACGACGGGCGTACACGTCGACCAGCCGGGCCAGCTTGCTCAGTCCGGTGATCCGCCCATCCACCGCCGGGATATAGGCCACATGCGCCACTCCATGGAACGGCACCAGGTGATGCTCGCAGCAGGAGTAGACCTCGATGTCCTTGACCAGCACCATCTCGTCGTGGCCGAGATCGAAGGTGGTGGTCAGCACCTCGGCCGGGTCCTGCCGCAGGCCGGCGAACATCTCGGCGTAGGCCCGGGCCACCCGGGCCGGGGTGTTGGTCAGGCCCTCGCGCTCGGGATCCTCACCGATCGCCTCCAGAAGCTCGCGCACCGCCCGTTCCACCCGGACAGCGTCATAGGGGCGGCCGGTGATGCCGCCGAGCGCGGCGTTGTCCAGTGCGGTCAGCGTGGGTCACCAGATTCGGGGTGGGCACCGCCGATCGAGGCCGGAGCATGACCGTTGGCTGATCCGTTGGACGAGCCATTGGCTGATCCGTTGGACGAGCCGTTGGCCGATCCGTTGGCTGATCCGTTGGCCTTGGCCCGCTCCGATGGGCTGAGCACCGGCGGGATGTCGGAGACGAACCGCCGCTCACTGGACAGCCAGACCGGGCGTTCGGGCCGCTGGACGATTGCACCGAAGATCTCGGCGATCTCCTCCTTGTTCAGCGTCTCCTTCTCCAGCAGGGCCAGCACCAGGTCGTCCAGCACCTCGCGGTTCTCGACCAGGGCCTCGTAGGCCTCGTCGTGCGCGGCCTCGATCAGGCGGCGCACTTCGTCGTCCACCACCCCGGCGACCTCTTCGGAGTAGTCCCGCTCGTGACCCATGTCCCGGCCGAGGAACACCTCGCCGCTGCTGCGGCCCAGCTTGATCGCGCCCACCCGCTCGGACATCCCGTACTGGGTGACCATCGCCCGGGCGATGCCGGTGGCCTTCTCGATGTCGTTGCTGGCCCCGGTGGTCGGGTCGTGGAAGACCAGCTCCTCGGCCACCCGCCCGCCCAGGGCGTAGGCCAGCTGGTCGAGCATCTCGTTGCGGGTGGTGGAGACCTTGTCGTCCTCCGGCAGCACCATGGTGTAGCCCAGCGCCCGGCCCCGCGGCAGGATCGTGATCTTGGTGACCGGCTCCGTGTTTCGCATCGCCGCCGCCACCAGGGCGTGGCCGCCCTCGTGGTAGGCGGTGATCTTCTTCTCCCGGTCGCGCATCACCCGGGTGCGCTTCTGCGGGCCGGCGATCACCCGGTCGATCGCCTCGTCCAGGGCCCGGTTGTCGATGATCCGGGCTCCGGCCCGGGCGGTCAGCAATGCGGCCTCGTTCAGCACGTTGGCCAGGTCGGCGCCGGTGAAGCCGGGCGTGCGCCGGGCCACCGCGGTCAGGTCGACGTCGGGGGCCATCGGCTTGCCCTTGGCGTGCACCTGAAGGATCCGGTCCCGGCCACGCATGTCCGGCGGGTCGACCGCGATCTGCCGGTCGAACCGGCCGGGTCGCAGCAGAGCCGGGTCGAGGATGTCGGGCCGGTTGGTGGCCGCGATCAGGATCACATTGGTCTTGACGTCGAACCCGTCCATCTCGACCAGCAGCTGGTTGAGGGTCTGTTCGCGCTCGTCGTGCCCGCCGCCCAGCCCAGCGCCCCGGTGACGGCCGACGGCGTCGATCTCGTCCACGAAGATGATGGCCGGGGCATTGGTCTTGGCCTGCTCGAACAGGTCGCGGACCCGGCTGGCGCCGACGCCGACGAACATCTCGACGAAGTCCGAACCGGAGATGGAGTAGAACGGCACGCCCGCCTCACCGGCCACCGCCCGGGCCAGCAGGGTCTTACCGGTTCCGGGCTGGCCGTACAGCAGCACACCCTTGGGGATCTTGGCCCCGACCGCCTGGAACTTGGCCGGCTCGGACAGGAACTCCTTGATCTCGTGCAGTTCCTCGATCGCCTCGTCGGCCCCGGCCACGTCCTCGAAGGTGACCTTGGGAGTGTCCTTGCTGACCAGCCGGGCCCGGGACTTGCCGAAGTTCATCACGCGCGAGCCGCCGCCCTGCATCTGGCCCATCATGAACCAGAACACGCCCAGGATGAGTAGCAGCGGCAGCACGCCGATCAGGATCGATCCCCACCACGAGCCGGTCGGCACCTTGTCGTTGAATCCGTTCGGGGGCTTGTGCTGATTGAGCAGGGTGATCAGCTCACTGCCCCGCTGCGACACGTAGTAGGCCTGGACCCGGGTATAACCGGGGACGACGCTGTCGTTCTTGAGCGTCAGCTCGATCCGCTGGTCCCGGTCGACGATCTTGGCGCTGTCCACCTGGGAGGTCTCGATCAGATCGATCGCCTTGTAGGTGTCGATCTCCTTGTACTGGTTCGGCGCGAAGATGCGGGCACCCACCAGGAGCAGGACCACGAAGACGACCACCCAGATCGCTGGCCCGCGCGTCAGTTTTTTGACGTCCATGCCCTGTGTACACCTGGGGCGGCAACCGCCCCGACCCTCCTGCTAGCGCCCAATGAAAAGACGGTACAACTGCCTGCTTGAACGGCGGGTACGGGCGCACTGTTCCATCCGCGACCGCCAGTGAGACGTCTCCACCCAAATGTCCGCTTCAAGCGTAGACATGCGGCGCGAGTGTGCCCACTACTCGCAGGTTGCGGTATCGCTCTGCGTAATCCAGTCCGTACCCGACGACGAACTCATTCGGAATGTCGAACCCGATGTAGCGGAGCTTGAGCTCCACCTTGAGCGCCTCTGGTTTGCGCAGCAGCGTGCACACCTCGACCGAGGCCGGCCCGCGCGAACTCAGATTGGTGATCAGCCAGGACAGGGTCAGCCCGGAGTCGACGATGTCCTCCACGATCACCACGTGACGTCCGCTGATGTCCTTGTCCAGGTCCTTCAGGATCCGGACAACTCCGGACGACTTGGTACCTGAGCCGTAGGACGACACCGCCATCCAGTCCACCTCGGCCGTCCGGCTCATCGCCCGGGTCAGATCCGCCATCACCATCAGTGCGCCCTTGAGCACTCCGACAAAGACGACGTCCTGGCCCTCGTAATCGGTCTCGATCTGATCGGCGAGTTCGCCCAGCCGCCGGAGGATCTGGTCCTGGGTCAGCAGCACCCGTTCCAGATCGGCGCCCATGTCGTCGGCTTCCAACCAGACTCCCGTCGGTTCAGGGCGTGCGCTGATCGTTTGGCCAGCTGCCGAACTGAAGCCTGCCACAAGCTCGCAGGGCGATCACACCGAACGGCAGGCTGGCGGTGGCCCCCTCGGCGGCGACCAGCAGCTGATCCAGGGCCAGCGCATGCGCCCGGGTCAGCGCCCCGCTTCCGGTCGCGTGCTTGGCGGCGGCCAGCAGGGCCCGGCGGCGGACGGCGGCCGGTGC
>CALMAR010000052.1 GCA_937859855.1 uncultured Kineosporia sp. | reverse complement strand
CCCGGAGTTGGTGATGTCGATCAGCCGGGAGACGGTACTGGCCCAGGTGACGGCGTCGGCGGGGCTGGTCAGGTCGCTGGACTGCTCGGTGATCGCGCCGTCGAACAACACCTTCAGCCGGAACGTGTTGGTGACGGCGCCGTTCTCGACCGCGACGGAGATCCGCGTGCCGTAGGCGCCGGGGCCTTTCGGCTTCACCACCAGCGTGGCGACTGGCGTGCCGGCCCGGTCGTTCAGGGTGAGGCTGGACAGCGTCGCGGCCGGTCCGGCGACCCGGGCCACGTAGAGGCGGGATCCTCCAGCGCGGAAGAAGGCGTCGACACTGTCGTACAGCGTCGAGTAGGCGACCCGGGCGCCGTAGTCGCGGACGAAGTCAGCCAGCGACCGGATCGGCCGTGCCCGGGACGGCGCCAGGGGGCCGGTGTCGGTGAGCCCGGCGATGAACCAGGTCCCGAGGCTGCCGCCATCGGCTCCGATGCCGGCCACGGACTGGGATGTGACGGTGACGCCGGGCAGTGGAGACATCGGCCAGGCCCTCCTTCATGGTCTGCATGGATGGTGCGCCAGTTGTCCAGGGTTCAGACATTTCGTGCCGTATTCGGTTGCGCCGAGCGGCATTTCAAGCCAGGGGCCGAATAGCGGAGAGACGGCGATGCTCACCGGCGGCTGCCCGGGTATCGCCTAGCGTCACGTCGCGTGAAACGCATTGATCAACTTGACGGCCTGCGAACCCTGGCCTGCTTCGCGGTCGTCGGCTTCCACAGCCGAGTGCCGTGGATGCGAGACGGCTGGCTCGGGGTCGACGTCTTCTTCGTTCTGTCCGGCTGGCTGATCACCGGCCTCTTGCTCGACGATGCCGAGCGGGAGGGCCGGATCCGGTTCACCCGCTTCTACCTGCGCCGGGCGGCCCGCCTGTACCCAGCCCTGATCGTGGCGGTCGTGCTGGCCCTGGCGCTTCGAGGGGTGAACGTCAGGGATGCCACGATCGCCCTGGCCTACGTCTCGGACTTCTCACGGGCCCTGAACCACGACATCGGCTCGCTGGGGCACACCTGGTCCCTGGCGATCGAGGAGCACTTCTACCTCGCGTGGCCGCCGGTCCTGCTTGCCGCCTGGCGGTGGCGGGGCCGCGGCGGTGTCGCCGCCGTCGCCGGCACCGGTGTAACCCTCTCCCTGGCGGCATTGCTGGCGACCGGCCCGCTCGGCAACTTCGGGATCAGGGGCTACAACCTGCCCGTTACCCGCGGCTGGGAACTGCTGGCGGGCTGCTTCCTGGCCGCAGCCTTTCCTCACCAGCGGTTCGGGAGACGCACCCGGCTGCTAGCAGGCACCGTGGCCCCCGTGATCCTGGTGCTGGCGGTGATTGTGTCTGGCCACTTCGTGGGTCTATGGCGTCCCGTCACGCTGATACCAGTGGTGGCGCTGACCTGCGGGCTGCTCCTCGCCGCACAGTCGGGTGGATGCCGATGGCTCGCCCGGTGGCCGCTGCCGTACCTGGGCCGGATCTCGTACGGCATCTATCTGTTTCACTACCCGGTCGCTCTGGCCGTCTACAACCTTCCGTGGACGGTTCGAGTCACCGCGACAGCAGCCGGTGCCACGTTCCTTGCTGCGTTGTCCTGGCAGGTGATTGAAAGGCCCGTCATGCGCTGGGTGCGCGATCAATCAGCCCGTGCGGCCGGGGCAGTCCTAGGGAGCAGCCGCGACCTGCATGGAGGCGCGGAGGTCGCCGGCTGCCTGCCCCGACAGCCCACTGCCGCCGGAACCGGCGGTGATCGCGTGACCCCACTTCCACGTGTAAGACGTCCCAGGGGTGAGGCCAGTGACCCGGATCGCGGCGGTTTGGCGCATCGGCGTTGAGGTGCCGTAAGACATTCCCCGGGAAGTGCCCGCAATGTCTCCGCCCGAGTCGCGCAGATTCCAGTTGTAGAAGGTGCCGCTTGCTCCCTGGCACATGGCCGACAGGGTGACCATGACCGTGCCGCTCAACGGTGCCGTGAACGTCACCACAAGGTTGGACGCAGAAACATCCACGAAAGTGCTCGAGGTCGTCAGGACATTGGACGGGACCGTGTACTCCAGGGACGCCAGCACGCCTTGAGTTGCGGCCGGGACGGAGAGCGGCACGGCCTAGACCTCCGTTGTCCGGGCGGACCCGTTGGCGGCCGACCAGATGCCCGCGACATCGCCCGTGTAGGTGGGCTTTGGGAATTCGAAGAAGCCATCCGGTGGGATCTTCACCGTGTAGCTGGTCGTGGAGGCACCGGTGCCGAACTTCAGATACAGGATCCCGGTCGAGTCGTTGTGGACTATCCGCCCCCGAACATTGGCGTTGGAGGCGAATAGCGCCGTGCTGGAGGTGGCAGCTGAAACGTTCGCCAGCGTGGCGGCAGCAACGGTGAGCTCTTTGGTGCTCCGCTGCCAGCGGACCCATTGGGTGCCGTCCCAGTACAGAACCGCCGCGCCGATCATGGGTGTGGTGGGATTTGCGGCGGTGTCTGAAAGGGCAGCAGCGGCTGGGAGTTCGGTGTCAGCGGTTCCTCCGGCTGCTCCGCCGCCACCGCCGGAGCGGTTGGCCGGGGTACTGCCGGTGACGGTGCGGACGGAGTATGCCACGGCGCCGGCGGACTTCAGGCAGATGATGGAGTTCCCAGCCCTGCCTATCGCCACTGGCAGGGAGAGGGGAAGGGCCTCTCCCGCTGGGACGATCTGGGTTCCGACCGCACCGATGGTGAGATCTGAAACGCCGGTCTGGCACCAGAGGTCAGCGGTCCCGCGATTCTTGACCTCTACCCAATCCGCCGGCGGAACAGTCACCACCTCAGCCGTGGCGGCAGTAGTGGTGCCGTGAGCAGTGCCACCGGATGTGGCGTCGACGGCTGGCATCGCTGGCCTCCTGCCTGTTAGCGGACGTCGAGGCCGAGCACGCGCCCGGACCAGAGGGCGCCGTCGAAACAGCGCAGGCCGATCTGATCGATCTTGTTCGCGCCCGTGGAGAATGTGGGTGCGGTTCCCCCGGCCCACTTGACTCCAGTGAAGGTGGGGACACGACCACCTGTGGCGTCCTGGATCAGGCTCACTTCCTGCCATTGGCCCGCAATGGGCGTGGCCGGCGCAATGGCGGGGCTGCCGTTCATGACGATGTTGACGATCGGGGCGACGGTTGGCGGCGGCAGCTGGACGGAGCTGCCGGATGCCGGAATGTTGCTGACCGCAGAAGTGATCAGGGTGGATGGGTCGGCGGGGACGTAGATGTTGCCGTCCTGGGGCGGGTCGAGGATCGGCGCGGGGGGCAGATCCTCGACGATCCAATGGCTGATCTCGACGATGCCGCCGCCGCCCATGTTGAACTGCAGGTAGCCCTTGGGGCTGGTGAAGTACAGGTCTGCGACACTCAGCGGCCAGCCGATTGGCTCCGCGTCACCCTCTTTCCAGCACCGCGCTCGAACCAACGGGCCCTGAATCCGGACCTTGCCGAGCAAAACCGAGCCAGTGGCGGCGATGCTGCTGGCGAAGCTGATGTTGCTGCTGACGCTGCTACTGCCGCCGCCCAGCTTCCTCGTCATGGCATAGACGGTGCCGTTCCACTCCAGCCGCTGACGGTAGCTCGGCTCATTGGCACCGTCGTCCTTGGTTGAACGGAAGCAGAAGCCCGGGTAGTAGGAGGTGCCCAGCCCGGCCGCGACGTGCTTGATCCGGAAGAACAGCTGGAAGTTGTCGGGCCGGTACCCGCCACGCCGCTCGATCCGGATTCCGCCGCTGCCGGCATCCAGGCGCAGGGCGCCATTGGCGATCGATGCGGCGGCGCCAGTCCCCTGTTGGCGGATCTTGTGATGGCCGATGGGCAGGGTGGCGCTGTCTGGCAGGGCGGTGTAGTCGCCGCGCTCGATGACGGTCATGGGTTAGGCGCCTTTCATGCCCGGGACGGGAGGCAGTGGCGGCGCCAGTGGCGCGATCCGGTTGCTGCCGTCTGGCAAGAAGATCCCGCCGTTGGGGGTGGCTTCCGAGTTGTTGGTGACGATCCGGCACAGCGACTTGATCGTGCCGACGTCCCCGAACGCGGGCCCGATCAAGGCGTCCGGGATTGTTGGCTCGGCTTGGAGGTGGCGCCTGTGCGGTCGACGATGTAGCCGCCGTACCGCTGGAGGGCGCGGGCGATCATCAGGCCCGGGGTGCTGAACCCGTAGGACTCGACGTCGACCCAGGGCGGAATCGCGAAGAAGGACCCCATGGGGCAAGGGCCGGTGTAGTAGGTGTTGGCGTTGTAGTCCTGCTCAGTGGCCGGCCAGGTGTAGCCCAGGGAGTTTCCGTAGCCGTATCCGTCGTAGCTGCTGCTGCCGCCGGTGTAAAGCATCTTCGATCCGTCGACGCTCAGTGCAAGGCCGTGCCGGATCTCCCCGAACTCGATGTCTGTCTTACGGATCAAGCCGCCGAGGAGGCTGGAGCCGGACGCGTGGATTCCGTTGCTGGGACCAATGCCTGAGCCGTATAGGTCGATCTGCTCATGCCGAGAGACCGTCTGGACAGCGTCCGAATTTCTGATCGTGTAGAAGGTCTCGTGGGCGAACCGGCCATCGGGGGTGATCACCACCTGCGACTGGTCCCCGCCGGGCGAGATAATCGCGCCGACCGGGATCCGGTAGATAGCGGAGCGGCTGGAGCTGACCGTGTCGGTAACGGTCACCATGGGGTCGGTGTCAGCGGCGTAGTTCACCGGGGCCGTGTACTGGGTGTAGTTGATCCACGGGACGTTTGCGGTGGAGTTGATCAGCGCCGCCGTCATCGTGTCGGTGGCCTTCTCGTACCTCGCCGTGGTGGCCAGTGGGAGGTTCCACGGGCTGTCCACCCGGAAGGGCCACTGCCGGGGATCGCGGAACCGCCACGAGGACTCGGACCAGTTCCGGGCGTCATACTTCGCGCCACTGGTGTGGGCGATGATCGCCCGAACGTTGACGCCGAACGGGTTGATCGTCCGATCCCCGGCGGCGTAGGTGGTGTTGGGGCGCCAGTACGGCGCGAACAAGCCGTTGAGGCTCGCCTTGATGGAGTCTGACTGGGCGACGGCAGCGAGGACCTGGTCGAGGCTGATGCCACCGCGGGCCAGGACCTGCAGGACGTCGGAGGAGTCGAACTCACCCGAGCCGACCCGCACCCCCGGTGCGCTCACTTCGACGCGCCCTTCCCAGCCACCTGGGTCAGGACCCCAGACTCGATCATGTCCCGCTCGTGGCGGGTGAGCCGCACCTCGACCGGGGCGTCGCCGGGGGCCAGGATCCGGCCATCGGCCAGGTCGACAGGCCCAGTCCCAGTGTTGACGACTTGGACCAGCTGATTGCCGCTCATGTCAGTCTCCCCACGATCTGAATGTGCTGGACGATGGCCGGGTCAGGTCCGGCGGTGGCGTACCCGTCGACGACGGCGACGCAGGTGACGGCGAAGATGACGGTGGCGGCCCAAACGGACTGGCCGGAGTTCCAAGCGGTTTCCTCGTTGGACTCATCGACCCAGCGGACGGAGTCCGCGACCCCGCCCAGGGAGCCGTTCTGGAGGATGCAGGCCCGGATGGCGGCGCCGTAAATCTCCGAAAGGCGCTGCCCGGTCTCGGAATCCGGGTGCGATGAAATGAGTCCGACTCCGGCGTCCCACTGGAGTTCGTAGTCACCGTTCCCGCGCTTGACCGGGTCCCGGGTAGTCCCGGGGGCTGAGATCACGCCGAGCGGCACCGAGGTTCCTGCCGGGAGAGCTGACGGGTCGGTGGGGCCACCCCACGCCGCGGGAGGCGGGACCAGGCTGGGGCTGATGCTCTTCTGGTTACAGACGGCGGTGATCACCGAGGGCAGGGACGCGGTGAGCACCGTCTTCAGCCCGCCGCGGATGTCCCCGGCGGTGATCACCGGGCCGAAAGGAACCGAGACCGTCACCGTGGAATCACTGGTCCGTGTCCTGCATCAGGTACGCGCCGATCGCCTGCGCCCAGGCCTTCAGCTCGCCGGTGGAGACGTGGACGACTTCGCGGTGCCGTCGGCCGCCGCCTCGCTGCGCCTCGGCCCCAGCGGCCAGCGAGGTGCCCAGCTCGAGGGAGTCACTGGAGGGCCGGAACACCGCGCCCGGCGCGCCAGGTGAGGTCACAGACCGGTACAGCGCACCGGTGGCGCGCAGGGTGCGGGGGTCCTGGCCGCGGCGGGCTTTCCTGGCCCTGATGGAGGGCAGGTCGGGCGCCCAGTCGCCGTACGCGCCGGTGTCGTAGCGGTGCCGCTCGGAGGTCTGCCACAGCGTCTGGATGACGGCGCAGGCCTTCGCCGGGTTCTTCGCCCGGCCGCTGATGCCGTCGAAGCGGGCCCGGGCCTGCTTGTCGCCGGTGATGGTGGCCGAGAACCTCATGTGAACCTCACGTCGGGCTCCATTTCCGGCCGGCAGCGCCTTGCCCGGCGGTCCGGATCGCGGCGGCCGCGCTGCCGCTAGCCCCGGCGCGGGTCAGGGGCTCCTCGACCAGGGTGGCTTCGGTGTGGTGCCAGCCGCCGCCAGGAGCTGGCCAGTGCCGGGGTGGCCCGTCGACTTCGAGAGTCATCCCGTCGTACACGATCTGGTCGGTGGCGAGCAGATCCAGCTTCCCGGCGTACGGGGCGTTCATGAGCAGCCAGCGGGCGCTGGACTGGACTCCTGCAGCGTCGGCGGCGTCATCGCTTGAGACGGGCTGGATGTTCAGCCCGGACCATTCGACGGTGCTGGCGTTGGCCCAGTCGCGCTGTGAGGAGTCGGCGCCGCTGGAGCTGGAGAGAGCTGGGGCGCGGCGACGTACCGCGGTCTGGTGGAACATCAGCCGCCCAGCGGGATGACGTAGGCGCCGGACAGGCCCGAGACGGGGATGATGGCCGCCCAGTCGTCGGCGGTGAACCCGGCGAACCCGGAGCTGCGGGCCGTCTCCCAGCGGCGGCTCATGCCGCCGACGGTCTCCTCGATGGCGCCATCGGATCGGGTGCTGAGGAACCCGGCGACGGCGGCCGCGATCCGGCCCCGGACGACAGCGGCGTAGTCCGTGCTGGCCGCCACCCGGGCGTCGATGCCGGGCAGCCGGAGCCGGATCTCGGACGACAGTTCCGAGATCACGGCTGTGACGAAAGCTGTTTCAGCTGTGGAGAGGTCGCGCATCACTCTGACGCTGACATCTGCGGGCACTGCGAGCGTCGTCACGATGCGCGGCCTCTCCGTTCAGCTCAGGCCAGGGACGTCTCGCCGGTGTCGAGGTTGTGCCGGACGTGGACCTTGGTGCCGTCCGGCCGCTCGGCGTCGTACTCCTCGATCCGGTGGTCATCCGGAGGCGTGACCCCGGCCCGGAGGTTGGCGGCGACGGTGTCAGCGTCCGGCAGGGCCGGGTTGAGGAGCACTGCGTTGACCGTTCCCGCGCGCAGGGCGGCCTCGCTGGGCTGCACGGGCACGGTGGAGACCCGCTCGGACGGGTCCGTGGTGTCGGCAGGCGCGTCCCCGGGGGCCACCGTGGAGGGGTGGGTGACGTTGTCGTCGGTGCGGGTGACCTCGGGGTTGCTGTGGGTCCTGCGGGTGGATCCGGCCATGGTGGCCTCCTTGGAATGTCGGTCGAGGTTGGTGGATGAAGCCGCTTGCGGCGCGGTCAGGAGGCCAGGACGCCGCGCAGGCGGGCGGCGCCGAGGCCGAAGACGGCCAGGCCGCAGTAGAACTCGATCCGGGTCCGGTAGACCGGCTGGGCCTGGAGCATGCCCAGGTCGTCGACCATGACCCCGCCGTTGGTGAGGCCGGTGACGGCCTGGTCACCCTCGCCCTCGCCGAACTTGACCGCGTAGATGCTGGAGGCGACGCTCGAGGTCCCCTGGGTCTCGGTCTGCGGGATGATGTTGGTGCCGTCAGACTTGGTGCCGATGTCGAGGACCGGGATCCCGTTCCACTGCACGACCCGCTTGTGGGTCAGGTCCTCGTTGACCATGTCGGCTCCGCCGATGCGGCGGCCCGCGGACAGGATCCGGGCCCGGACGGCGGCGTTGCAGTAGAGGGCGTCCGCCCCGCCCGGCACGGCCGCGACGAGGGCGTCCAGCTGGTCGAAGAAGGCCTGGGGGTCGGTGGTGCCGTTCCCGACGACCGGGAGGCCGTTGGTGGCGGCGTCGAGGACCTGGGAGCCGGTCAGGCGCTTCTTCAGGCCGTCGAAGCTCTTGGTGTCGACGGTGACGTCACCGTTTATGAAGGTGTCCTGGAACTTCATTCTCGCGGGCTTGACCTTCATACGGGTCTGGTCGGCCCGCTGGTCGTTGGTGTTGCCGCGGGTCTGGACGATGAACCGGTCGACGTCGGCGTCGCCACCCAGGATCACCAGTCCTTCGGTGACCTGGTTGAACGTGCCGGTCGACTCGGTGTAGGCCTCGTTGACCGACCGGAAGGCCACGCCGGGCAGGGTGGCTTCCTTGTTGTAGGCGTAGGCGTTGCCCTCGATCGGCATCAGGGGCAGCCGGTCGAGCAGGACCGACGCCTGGACGAAGGTCTCGATGACGCCGCGCTGCAGCTTGTTGGTGGACAGCAGCGCGGACTGCGCGAGAGTCAGTGCCATGACGGGTTACCGCCCTTCCTCGTGGTTACCCGTCACCGGCGATCGCCGTTCGGGTGGCTTATTGGTGTGGGCTTTCGGCGTAGGCCTGCATGAGCGTTCCCATGCCCGGGCTGGGAGTTGGGGCGCTGTTGCCGCCGGTGGCGCCGATGCCGGCGTGGCCGGGGGTGGGTACGGGCACGGCCAGCAGGGCCGGGTTGTCGGTGATGGCCTTCTTCACGGCAGCGTCGAGCTTGGTGGTGAAGTCATCGGCCGCTGGGTCGAGTCGTCCGACCTCGGCGACGAACGCGCGGGAGTCGAGCAGGGCGGCGGTGTTGGCGCCTTGCCTGGCCGCTGCCCGCCAGGCGGCGAGTTCGATGTCCTTGGCGCGGTTTTCGGCCTCCAGGGACGTCACCCGGGTGTCGCGCTGGGCGATGGTTTCCTGCAGCTTCGCCGGGTCTGGTGCTTCGTCCGGCTTCAGGCCGAGGGCCTTGGCGATGCTATCGAGCAGTTCGTTGTTCTTCTGCTCGGCTGCGGTCTTCGCTGTCCGGTTGTCCCCGGCTTCCTTGCGGGTGTTCCGGATCAGCGTCTGGGCCCTGTCGGGAAGGTCTTCGACCCGGGTCTGGAC
>CALMAR010000051.1:6129-16979 GCA_937859855.1 uncultured Kineosporia sp. | reverse complement strand
GTCGCCTAGTCCGGTCTATGGCGCCCGCCTGCTAAGCGGGTTTGGGGCTACAACCCCATCGCGGGTTCAAATCCCGCCACCTCCGCCCCTCGGCCGCCACTCGGCCCGGATCGTCGTCCATCGGGCGCCCGGCTCGTGCCGTGCTTCGTCGCGGCTGCGACCAGGCGCTTTCACGCTCCTGCGCCGGGCGGGGTCAGTCGAGACCGAGGCGGGCCCGCAGGCCGTCCAGCTCGGTCAGCAGCGTGGTCGGGGTCTTGTCGCCGATCGTGTCGAACCACTCCTGGATCAGCGGGACCTCCTCCTTCCACTCCTCGGCGTCCACCGCCAGCGCCCGGGCCAGCTGCTCGGGTGAGATGTTCAGGCCCTCGACGTCCAGCGAGCCCGGCGCCGGGACGTGCCCGATCGGCGTCTCGAGCGCCGCGGCCTTGCCCTCGATCCGTTCGATCGCCCACTTCAGCACCCGGCCGTTCTCACCGAAGCCCGGCCACAGGAAGCCGCCGTCCTCGTCGCGCCGGAACCAGTTCACGTAGAAGATCTTCGGCAGCTTGTCGGCGTCCGCACCCTTGCCGACGTCGATCCAGTGCTGGAAGTAGTCCCCGGCGTGGTAACCGATGAACGGAAGCATCGCCATCGGGTCGCGCCGGACGACGCCGACCTCACCGGTCGAGGCGGCGGTGGTCTCCGAGGACAGCGTCGCACCCATGAACGTGCCGTGCGTCCAGTCACGCGACTCGGTGACCAGCGGGATGGTGGTCTTGCGCCGACCGCCGAAGAAGATCGCGCTGATCGGCACGCCCTCAGGGTCGTCGAACTCCTCGGCCAGGATCGGGCAGTTGCGGATCGGCGTGCAGAACCGGCTGTTCGGGTGCGCTGCGGGCTCGTCGGCCTCCGGCGTCCAATCGCGGCCCTTCCAGTCGGTCAGGTGCGCCGGCGGCTCCTCGGTCATGCCCTCCCACCAGACGTCACCGTCGTCGGTCAGGGCGACGTTGGTGAAGACCGAGTGGCCCTTGTCGATGGCGCGCATCGCGTTCGGGTTGGTGTGCCAGCCGGTGCCGGGGGCGACGCCGAACAGGCCGTTCTCGGGGTTGACCGCGTACAGCCGGCCGTCGTGGCCGAAGCGCATCCAGGCGATGTCGTCGCCGAGGGTCTCCACCTTCCAGCCGGGGATGGTCGGCTCCAGCATCGCGAGGTTGGTCTTGCCGCAGGCGCTCGGGAAGGCCGCGGCGATGTAGTACACCCGCCGGTCCGGGCTGGTCAGCTTGAGGATCAGCATGTGCTCGGCCAGCCAGCCCTCGTCGCGGGCCATCACGCTGGCGATGCGCAGGCTGTAGCACTTCTTGCCGAGCAGCGCGTTGCCGCCGTAACCCGAGCCGTAGGACCAGATCTCGCGAGCCTCGGGGAACTGGGTGATGTACTTGGTCTCGTTGCACGGCCACGGGACGTCGGCCTGGCCCGGCTCGAGCGGGGCGCCCAGCGAGTGCAGGCAGGGCACGTAGTCGGCGTCGGTGCCCATCGCCGCGAGCACGTCGCTGCCGATCCGGGCCATCACGCTCATGCTGGCCACCACGTAGGGGGCATCGGTGATCTCGACGCCGAACATCGGCTGCGGGGCGTCCAGCCGACCCATCACGAACGGGATCACGTACATGGTGCGGCCCTTCATCGAGCCGCGGTACAGATCCGTCATCAGGGCGCGCATCTCGCCCGGGTCCATCCAGTTGTTGGTCGGACCGGCGTCGGCCTCGTCCAGGGAGCAGATGAAGGTGCGGTCCTCGACCCGGGCGACGTCGCCGGGGTCGGACGCGCAGTAGTAGGAGTCGGGCTTGCGGTCCAGCTCGGTGAAGGTGCCGGCGGCGATCAGCCCGGCGATCAGCTCGGCGTTCTCCTCCGCCGAGCCGGTCACCCAGTGGACCCGCTCGGGGGTGGTCAGTTCGGCGACCTCGGCCACCCATGCCGCGAGACGCGCGTGGCGGGTCGGTGCGGTGGTGCTGCTCTCGTCAATGGCCGTCACGGAGACTGCCCTCCTCGTGCTGCTGCTGATCCTCTGGCCCCGTTGCGATGTGATCGCTGCCGCCGGCCCGAGCGCGGTGGGGGCCGGGCGGGCGCCGCGTTCACTGTCAGTCACCGGTGAACGCCGTCGTCCACGGATCTCACCACGGTAAATGTCCGGACAGCGATTGACCACCTGTCCGGACAGGCAAAGACGTGACCCTGTTCACACCAACCGAGCCAGCGACCGGGGTTGGGCTGCACGTATGCGATCGGGTCGGCTTCTTCTGTCTGACATCGTTGTCGCGAACGGCGCTCGGTGCGGCGCTGTGCGGACGTCGGGTGAGGCGTGACCTCACCCGCCGTGGCCGGCGCTCGCCCTCACACGGTGTCACCGGCACCCATGCGGGCGAGCGCGGGTCGGCGGCCGGACGTCGCGCAGGGCCAGTTCGATCAGGGACCGTCGAACGGGTACAGTGGCGGCGCCGTTCGGGGCCGTAACCTGGTTCGGCCGGCATCACCCGAGCGCCCGTAGCTCAACGGATAGAGCATTTGACTACGGATCAAAAGGTTGGGGGTTCGAATCCCTCCGGGCGCACAAACCCGCGGGTCAACCGCATCGGACCTGTGATTATCAAGATCGACGCCACACTTTACCCTCACTTTTGGTCGTTCGATCCGATGCGATCCAGGGCTTCCGCGGCCCGCTTCGTAGCCTGCCGCCGGCCGAAGTAGACGTCCTGGGTCATGCTCACGTTGGCGTGCCCGAGTTGGTCTGCGATCTCCCGAACCGTCAGGCCGCCCTCGTGCAACGACAGACCTCATGCGCCTGGTCACCGACTACGCCCGAGAGGCCTCGACCGGGGAGCAGACTTCGCCACGACGCGACGGCTTGCCGAGACAGCGCACATTCCCAGCGCGCAGACGTCGGAGTTGATCCGCTGGTGCGCCTCGGTCCCAGATTCCAGAGCCGGTGGCTATGGAATCTGCACGTTCTTGCGCACTCCGAGGCGCTATCCGCCCCCGCAGTCCGCTCTGCTGCCGAATAGATCTCTTGATGGTCAAGGCGGTCCGCTCCGCGGCCCGCGCATGCCGGCCTGGGGCCGGCGGGCGTGCGGCACCTTCGACACGGCCGCCACCCCCGGCCGGCTGCACGTGGAGTGGGTGCACGAGCTTCCGGGCGCGGTATCTCGCTCCCGCCGGCAGGGGGCAGGGGGTAAGACCAGACTTGTGTGACGGCGCCAGGATCGGGACGATCACGCTGGACGGTTGACGTCGCGGGAGGAGAGATCCGATGTACGCGGTCATGGGCACCTGGCAGATGGATCACGGACTTCGAGAACGACAGTTGAGCATCCTGCAAGATCACATCGTCCCGGGAGTCCGACAGGCTCCAGGCATCGTCAAGGGTTACTGGAGCGAAGACTCCGGTACTGATCGTTCGTACACGTTCATAGTCTTCGACACGCGACAGGCGGCAGACTCCTTCGCTTCCAGCGTGCGAGGCAACAGCGAAGCCCAGGGTCAGAGCGGTGTGGCCATGGTCGATCTGGCGATCCTGGAGATCACCGCCGAAACGTAGCCCGCGCCGAGATCGCCCAAGCCTCATTTCCAATGATCGTTTACACACCTTACCTACCTGAAACAGCGCGGAACGATCACCACCCACCAGCGACGCTGAGAGGACTGAACCGTCTCTGACCAGCGCGTTGGGCGCCGACCGGCAATGTCCGGGACCAGCGGCGCGGTCCAAAAGGTTGGGGGTTCGAATCCCTCCGGGCGCACAAGACCCAGCTCAGTGGTCCGCCGCTTCTAAGATGAAGATCAACGCTGGACTGCCTTGATCATGATATTCCCGGTGAGGGTGTCGGTGACCCGCAGCGCGACCGGGCGGATGCAGACCCCGTGGGAGATGGCGACGTCTTCGACCACGTCGGCAGCGAACGGCCTCCGTGCCCGCTCCACCCGGATGGTGCGGGCCTTGGGCGGTAGCACTTCGAGGCGCGCGCCACTGATCGGTTGCCGCGGAGTGGGTTTCATCGGTCCCGGTCACAGGTCGTGCACCTCCCGGACGTAGTGGACATGGGCCGGTGTCGTAGCCGGTGGCTGGACGGTCCGGGTGTCCTTGCCCGGGCAGGTCGATTGCCACGACGCGGTGCTCACGGGCCAGCGTCGGCACGATGCGGTGCTCGAAGCCGGGGAGTTCGTCGAACGGGATCCCGGGGGCCGGCGTTCGCCCCCCGGGTTATGCGCTCTGCATTCGTTCAAAATCCGAGCGGAAAGCATTCAGGAACGTCCCCGACTGTCGATGACATCGCAAATGGATCGACCATCCGAACAAGGAGTATTCGTGGCCACCAGAACCATCTCAATGATCGTCGATGACATCACCGGCAAGGAACTCAAGGCCGGTGCCGGTGAGACCATCACCTTCGCCATCGACAACGTCCAGTACGAACTCGACGTCGACAAGAAGACGGCCCACAAGATCCGGGACGCGTTCGCTCCCTACATCCAGGCCGGTCGCAAGGTGGGCCGTGTTCAGGCCAGCCGGACCATGCGTCACACGAGCACAGGTGTCGACCCCGCGTCCGTCCGAGCCTGGGCGAAGGCTCATCGCATCAAGGTGAACGCTCGCGGGCGCATCGCCGCTTCCGTCATCGAGCAGTACCGCGCCGCCGGCAACTGAAACACTGCCCCAGATACCCGAAGTGTTCCGGGCATTGGCGCGCGCGGGGAACCAATGCGGATGTCGTAGGGCTCGTCCGGGTTGTCGTCCCTCAGACGGGCACCTGGTTACTTGATCTCCGCCTCCAGGTCGTACCTGCTGCCATCCCTGCGCGTCACCCGTAGCGCCAGGATGCCGTTGGCTGTCAGGAGCCGGCAGACGTCGTCCCGGTCGTCGTAGAAGACCTCGATGCCTAGCTCCTGACACTTGGCCAGCTTCAGCTCCGGCGACTCCCGAGCGTGCTTGAACACGACCTCGTGCACAGGTAGGTCCAGGCCGAGTTCGCGGACCTCCCGCTCGACAGTGTCGACCCGGCCGGCTCCCACGGCAGAGAGAACGCACACATCGTGGCCGGCTGCTGCAAGGGCGCCGATCAGAGCCTTGAACTGGTCCGGGTAGTGACTTAGCACCTGCCAGTAGTCGAAGCCGATCTTCAAGCGGGTGCCTCTCGCCTCGCGTTCCAGGCCTCTGTCGTCGTGGCAGTACGAACCAGCCGGCCTGGCCTCGGCGTACGCCCACCAGATGGGTACGAAGGTTTGCCGGCCCGGCCGCGGAATTTAGCAGTAAGGGCGGACATGGACCTTGTCGCTGGTCCCGTCGAAGTCCCGGGATGCGAAACCAGCGCGCTCCGCTGAGGCCTCAGCACCGGAACTCCACCCGATGACCGAGAACTCGATAGCTGTCGGCACGGACGCAGCAGGTTCGCGGGCGCGGGCGTTGTCTTCTCTCAGCCGATGCCGACCGATGTGTCTCGCAACAACCGGTTCAACGAGATCTGGTCGCTCAGCGGCATGTCGGCAGTCAAGACGTTGACCTGCTCGACAACCTGTTGCGCCATGTCCGTCGCGATCCGCCGTCCACGCGTCGTGAGCTCGACGCTGTGGGAGCGGCGATCGATCTCGCTCGGCACTCGGCGCACCAAGTCGCGCGAGGTAGCGCGGTCGATCAGCCCACTGACCGACGAGCGGTCCAGGGCCAGCCGATCCGCCAGCTGGGACAGCGTCGGCGTGCGGTCCCGGAGTATCCCGAGCAGACGCATCTGAGTCAGGGAGAGACCTTCGACCGCAGCGACCCTGATCAGTATTCCGGTCACGGCCAAGGACACCTGGACCAACGCGTCGACCAGAGAGGACTCCTCCAGGCTCTCCATGACCACACTCTACTTGACCTGATTCGTGATACCAACTAGATTAGTTGGTATCACCAAGTTCTGGGAGCGACATGAAAGCAGCGGTCGTCACGGCCTTCGATCATGCCCCGCAGTACATGGAGTTTCCTACGCCGACCCCGCCCGGTATGGGCGAGGTGCTCGTCGAGGTGCTGGCCGTGGGCCTGCATCCACGCGTGCGCTCGCAGGCAAACGGATCGCACTACACGAGTTCTGAACAGCTGCCCCTGATTCCGGGGATCGACGGCGTGGGTCGCAGCCAGGACGGAACGCTTCGCTACTTCATCCTCCCGGACACCAACCTCGGTGCAATGGCTGATCACACGGTGATCGACATCCGACGCAGCGTCCCGCTCCCGTCCGACTGCGACCCGATCCAGATCGCGGCAGCGATGAACCCGGCGATGTCCTCTTGGCTGGCGTTGAGGAGCCGGATCGACTTCCGACCCGGTCAACGCGTCCTCATCACGGCCGCAACCGGCAGCGCGGGTCGGATGGCCGTACAGGTCGCAAGGCACCTCGGCGCGGAGGAGGTTGTCGCCGTCGGCCGCGGAGTCGATCGACTTGCCGCCCTCGGCGCGGAGCGCACAGTCTCACTCGATGACGACGCCGCGACGATCGCGAAAAACCTGGGCGAAGCCGCGCGCGACGTCGACGTGGCCCTCGACTACCTGTGGGGTCAGCCGACTGCTGATGCTCTCCGTGCCATCGTCCCCCAGCGGATTGACGACTCGCAGGCACTGAACTGGATCCAAATCGGGTCCGTGGCCGGGACCGAGTCGCCCATCCCGTCTGCCGCCCTACGAGCAACAAACCTGCGGATCCTCGGAAGCGGCCAGGGATCAGTCCCCACCCGCAGCATCCTCGCCGAGCTTCCGCAGCTCGCAGCCGAGGTCCACAAAGGCACATTCGACGTTCGAGCCAGATCGATGCCCCTCTCGAAGGTCGAAGACGCCTGGACACGACCCTCGACGTCGGAGCGGATCGTGCTCGTTCCTTGACGCGGGCAACTACGGACCTCGCCCGTCCCGACCTCACCGCATTCTCTGCCGGCTCGACAAGCGCGGCCCCGAAGGCACTGATCAGCCGAGTGGGCCGGTGACGTGGAGTCCCGCCATGGCGGCAACCGACTCCACAGGCTTGAACAAACAGGAAAGGGCAACCCCAGCTCGGCCGCATCGTCGTTGCTCAGTTGCGCTGGCCGGGGCGCGGCTCAGATGCTGTCGTTCATGGCGGGTTGGGCGAGCACGCTGCCGTACTCCAGCCCGGCGATCGGACCGCCGACCGCGCCGTACGACTTCACCGGCCGGACCGTGTCGACGACGCCCGAGTCCACCTGAGAGCCGTCCTCGCCGGGCACGCCGATCACCGGGTCGTTCGTGTAGTCGCTGTTGTCCCGGTCGGAGCTGGTCGGCCGGTGCAGTAGCGAAAGGGTGGCGCCCAGCCGGTCGCCGGCCTCGGCGACGCCCGGCAGCGTCGTGCCTTGGCGGTAGCCGATGGACGGGCAATCGGGAAGGCGCTTCTCGTCCCGCCACGCGGACACGTACCCGGCGTCCTTGACGGATCCGACGTCCTCGCCAGGCGCGCCGACGGCGTATCCGAAGACCGCGTCGTCGCAGACCGTGTAATGGCCGATCAGGACCGCCGCGCCGAACTCGTCGCCGGCCTCCGCCGTCCCGGGCACCAGCGGGCTGTTCTGCGTGTAGGACGTGACAGCCGGGTGCAGGCTGTGCCGGTCGCCGTCGACATAGCTGTAGGTGTTCGCCGCACCGGCGTCCTTCCGTGAGCCCAGGTCTTCCCCCGGGACACCCACGATGAAGCCGTCGCCGCTCAACGGGATCACCGCCACCGCTGCGCCGTAATGATCACCTGCTTCCGGCGATCCCGGGACACCTGGTGACGACTGGTCGAAGACCTCAGCCGCCAACGGATAGTCCCGCTGGGACAGCACGACGACCTGCCCGGCTCCCGCGTGGCCGGTGACCGAACGGTGCGGGACGCCGACGACCACACCGTCGGACCTCGGCGACAGCACCGCCCCGAACCGATCCCCGGGTGCACGCTGCCGGCCACCACGGTCCCGGCGTAGCTGGCGTGGCCGACGTAGGTCGGCGTCCCGGAGGCGTCGAACACGTAGTGATAGACCTCTCCGGCGTCGGCGTGGCCGTCCACGCTCCGGCCCGGCGCGCCGACCCACAGGTCCTCCACCTGCACGCCACGGATGGTCTCCGCCACAGCCGCGCCGAAGTCGTCGCCGGCCGCGCCGTCCGGAGCGGTGATCGTGGTCACCGCGGTGCCGATGCCGGACGGAGAGCCGTGCAGCATGTAGACCCGACCGCTGCCACCGGCGCCGGGAGCGCCGACGGCCAGGTCGGAGCAGCCGTCGTCGTCGACGTCCGCAACGCTGATCGCGGCACCGAACCTGGCATCCGCCTGCGTGCCTTCCGTCAGCCCGAGACCGGCCGCGGTGATCCGCTGCTCGGACCCGGAGCTGAGGTGCACGTCGACCCCACCGGCGTCCCTGGCCCCGCCGACGGCGAGGGTCGGGGCACCGACCACGAGGTCTGCGATCCCGTCGCTGTCCAGGTTGCCGACGTCCACACCGTTCGGCGACGCGGTGCACGTGACCGCCGCGCGGACGGCCTGCGCCTCGGATGCCGCCCCCCACGCCGGGCCAGACGCCCCCGTCGCGAGGGCCAGAGCGACTACCACCCCGATCGTGGCCGGGACTGGAGGGAACAGCGGCAGCCTGGTGACCGACATGACCAGACCCTAGTCATCGCTCCGGCGAAGCCAGGTCGAGAACGCCAGAGCATTACTCGACCAGACCACAACACCGCGTCGTCAGCATGACCCGAACGCGCGGGATGCTCTGCGCGGGACTGCCGCATACCGGCGGCGCCGGGCCTGCCACATACTGAGGCCGTGGCAAGCGTGTACGAAGCCGTCGGAGGCGACGCCGGCCTGCTTCGGCTGGCCGGGGCGTGGCATGCCCGAGTGATGGACGACGACGAGGTCAGCCACGCATTCAGCCACGGCTTCCGCCCTGACCACCGCGAACGCCTCGCCGCCTACTGGGCCGAGGCGCTGGGCGGCCCTCCGCGCTACTCCGATTCTTTCGCAGACGAGTCCCACGTCGTGCGGTTGCACAGCGGCAACGGCGAACACCAGGAGATGGACAGACGGGCTGTCGCCTGCTTCGACCAGGCACTGAAGGACGTTGGAATCAGCGTCGACGATCGACTCGGCCGCGTGCTGCACGACTACTTCGCCTGGGCTACAGCCACCACCATGTCGCGCTACCACGAGTCCGCGGACGACGTCCCTGCCGGTCTTGGCATTCCGAAGTGGTCCTGGGACGGCCTTCAGCCCTGAGCCGGGATTGGCCGCGTCAGCCGTGAGCGTCCGGAGGTCGCCTGCGGGCGCGGCCACCGCCGATGCGGACACCGCCGACATCTGACCCACGTGCTGAAGGCCGCAACGCCACGAGGCTCACCTGCGGTCACTTCTCCGGGCTGAGCCGCAGGGTGGTGGCTGCGGCGCTGGGGTCGACCATCGAGGAGCTGCCCGCACTGCCGTACTTGGTGCGGTATGCGGCGTCGACGTCCTCCCGCAGCCCGGCGTCACCCTCGCCGACATCCTCGATGGCGACGTCCGCCTCCAGTCCTGGCACGCTGATCCGGGCTCGATGTGAGCGCAGTGCCCGGCCGAACCAGCCGGTGTCACGCCGGTACCACGTCCGCACGTATGCCTGTCCACCGGTGCACACGACCCAGATCGGGGTCCAGCCGCCGAAGGTTCCGTCTGCGCGCATCACGGCAATGTGCAGTTCGCGGGCCGCACTGATCCGTTCCAGATCCTGCGGCGACCAGGTCCCCGTCATCACCTGATGATGCAGTGCGTGCGCACCTTGCCGCACGCCGCACGTATCACCGCGTCATCGCGGGATCTCAGGTCACACCTGCCCCAGGGCTATCTCAGAGATCGCCAGCGGCCTAGGCTCTGCGCAGCGACGGGCTACCACGGCATCGTCGTCGGGGCCGGCCGGGGTGGCCCGACGCTCAGCAGGCCCGGGACGTCCGGGTTCACAACGGCAGCGACCGGGCCGTGGACGCCGTCCAGGCTTCCCTGGTCCAGGGTCCGGCACGCGGGGACGAAGGAGTCACCTGATGTTCGCGATGAACCGGCAAGCGACCCGGGCTGGGACCGGTGCCCTGCCCATCGTCCTGACCTGTGCCTTCGTCATCCTGCTGGAGGGTTACGACCAAGGTGTCTACGGCTCGACCCTGCCCGCGCTCGTGCATGATCCGTCCTGGCACCTGACCAACGCGCATGCCGGCCTCGTCGGCAGCGCCGCCTTCGCGGGCATGCTCTTCGGGGCGTTCGGGGCGGGGTGGCTGGCCACGCAGTTCGGACGACGCTCGGTCGTCCTGGGGCTGATGGCGGTCATGGCGGTGTTCGGCACGGGGTGCGCCGTCCCCTCCCCCGCCACCATGCTCGGGACGTTCCGCTTCCTGACCGGAGTGGGGCTCGGCGGCCTCCTTCCCCTGACCTCCACCATCACACTCGCGGTGGCGCCCCCCCGCAGGCGGAGCATGGTCTACGCGGCCATGTTCGCCGCCATACCGATCGGCGGACTGCTCGCCGCGGTGATCGCGGTTCGCGTGATCCCCGCTCATGGCCCGATGGTGCTGTTCGCCCTGCCGCTCCCCCTCCTGCTCGTCGCAGCCGTGTTGAGCTGGTACTTCCTGCCCGCCACTCCGGCTGGTGCGGACGAGTCCCGGCCGAACCCGCGGGCAGCCTCCTATGCCGAGTTCCGTGGCGCCCGGCTGCGCCCCACGGTGTTCTTCGTAGCGGCGACCGTGGTCGGCCTGCTGCTCTGGTTCGGGCTCAACACCTGGCTGCCCGGCATCATGCGGGCCGCCGGGTACGACCTCGGGCCCTCGCTCGGCTTCCAGATCGCCC
>CALMAR010000051.1:0-6119 GCA_937859855.1 uncultured Kineosporia sp. | reverse complement strand
GCTACTACGACGAGCTCCGCATCGCCCTCACCACCGCGCTCGGCTTCCACACCGCCCTCAACCCCGGCCCAGCCGTCGGCTCGGTCGTCGTGGCGCTGTTCGCCGACCGTCTGGGGGGCCCTCGCGTCGCCGTCGCGATCTATGCGAGCGCCGCCTTGGTCATGCTTGCCAGCATCTCCTCGCCGCCGCAGGTCGTGCTCTACCTCCTGATCCTGTTGGCGGGCACCGGCGCCCAGGGCGGTCTGGTCGTGCTCAACAGCGTGGTCGATCGCTCCTATCCGCCGCACCTGCGCGGCCAGGCGCTCGGCCTGACGCTGAGCATCGGGCGCATCGGGGCGATCATCGCGCCGTCCATCATCGGTGTGATCGTCGGGAAGAGCACGGTCGGCAGTTTCAGCCTGTTCGCCGGGTGTGCCATCGCTGCTGCGATCTTCGTTGCGCTGGCCACCCACGGTCGGGTGACCGCGCCGCCCGAGACCGCTCATCCCGCCCCGGCAGAGGCGGCCTGAGGAGGATGTCGGCGGGCGACCGCCGGCAGGGGCAGGGGCAGGAATCGAACGGTTACCTCGAAGGTCCGCGGCGCATCATGTCGTTGAATTGCTTCGTGAAAGCTGTTTCGTTGGGTCGCATGGCGTCTCGGCGGGCCGCTGCCCGCGGGACGAGAACTTCCGGCTCTTCGGTCTCCAGCACGGTCATGGTCTCGCTCAGGTACTGGGCGAGAGGCATGGCGCGAGGGTCGGTGGCATTGACGGGCATCAGGTCCGTTCGGGTGTAGGGCGGCGCGATCTCCAGGACGGTCACCTGCGAGCCTTCCAGGAGGTACCGCAGCGAGAGGGTGTAGGAGTGCAGGGCGGCTTTCGTCGCGGAGTAGATCGTGGACGACGCCAGTGGTGCGTAGCCGAGCATCGACGTGACGTTGATGATCGTCGCGGACGGCTGCCGGCGCAGGTGGTCGATCAGGGCTGAGATCATCCGGACGGGGCCGAGCAGGTTGGTGGTCACGACGGCGGTGAGCATGTCGTCGTCCAGAGGCCGGGTGGGGTCGTCGCCGACCATGATGCCCGCGTTGTTGATCAGTACGTTGAGTTCCGGGAACCGGGAGAGGACCGCCGCAACCGCGGCGTCGATGCTTCCCGGGTCGGACACGTCGAGGTGCGCCGCGTGCATCCCGGGATGGGTTGCGGTGACCTCGTCCAGCACCGGAGTGCGCCGACCGGCGATGATGACCTGATTGCCGCGCTGGTGCAGGTGCTCGGCCAGGCCGCGGCCGATGCCGGTTCCCCCGCCGGTGATCAGCACGGTGTTGCCGGTCAGCTTCATGCCGTTGGCCGCCGGAAGTCGTCGTACCGGCGGCGGACGAAGGTCTCGAAGTCGGTCGGCGCTCGGCCCAGCAACCAGGTCAGCACGTTCGGGTTGCCGATGAAGTCGTGGCTGCTGTACCGCTCGGTGATCGACTTCAGCACTCGTAACTGGTGTGTCGCCTGGGCCGGGTCGGTGTCGCCGATCCAGGCCTTGAGGTAGGTGTCGGCGTCGATCCGTCGTACCCGGATGGGACGGCCGACGACTCGAGAGATGATCGCCCCCAGTTCATGCGCGGTGTACCGCCCGGGCCCCACGAGCTCGTAGGTCGCGCCGGCATGAGCCTCACCGTCGGTCAGCACCTTCCGGGCCACGTCGGTGACGTCGTCGAGGTCGACCAGCGACTGCCGGCGCTCCAGGGACCAGGACAGTTCGAACACGTCCCGGTCGAAGGCGGGTCGGAGCTTCAGCGGCAGCATGTAGTTGGACGGCTGGAGGATGGTGAACTCCAGCCCCGAGGACAGGAGGTGCTCCTCGACATCACGTTTGATCTCGTGCTGGACCAGATCGGTGGTGATCGCGTGCAGCACCGAGCTGAACACGAAGTGGCCGACCCCGGCGGCCTTCGCTGCGTCGATCAGGGCGATGCCCATGGCTCGTTCGCGTGGATGCAGGGTGGGACCGACGTGGTAGACCTTCTCGATCCCGCGCAGTGCCTTGACCAGGACCGCGGGTTCACTGATGTCGCCGACCACGACGTCCTGGACGCCCATGCTGCGCAGGCGTTCGGCCGACGATTCCGATTGGACGCAGGCGCGTATCGACAGGTGACTGGCCAGCAGCTTGGGCACCAGCAGCCGGCCCTGATTGCCGTTGGCAGCCGTGACGAGAATCATGCGGTTGCCGGCGTCGCCGCGTCCGCGTGGTGGATCCGCTTGCCGCCGAGCCAGATGCCGGAAACATCTCTCAGCGCGCCGATGTCGACGGTCGGGTCGCCGCGCAGGAGCATGAGGTCAGCCCGCCGGCCCGGGCCGATGCTGCCGAGGTCGGGGCGGCCGAAGAAGCCGGCGGCCGCGGAGGTGGCGGTGTTGATCGCCTCGACCGGGGTCAGGCCGGCCTCGACGAGCAGCGCGAGCTCGTCGTGCAGGGAGGTTCCGTGCCGTGGGTGCGCGGGTGCACCGGCTTCGTTGTTGGAATCCGTCCCAGCCAGGATGGTCACGCCGGCCCGATGCGCGGTGGTGACGGACTCTCGGCTGTTGACGAAGTCCACGGCCGGTGCCACGCGGATCCGGCGAAGCAGCCGGTAGGCCGGCTTGCCGCTGATCACAGCCGCGGTGCCGCGCATCATCGTCAGGGTCGGGATCAGGACGATGCCGCGGGCCGCGAAGGATGCGGCTTCGTCCCAGCTGATCGGTCGGTCGACGGGAGCATGTGTCACGGCGTCCACTCCGGCATCGGCGGCCAGGTTCACCGCCGTACTGGTGACGGCATGGGCGACGACTCGCCGGTTCGCCTCGTGCGCGGCCGTGACGATGGCCCCGATGCTGTCCGGTGGCAACGCCGCGGTTCCGGGCATCTTGGGATCTTCCACGATGATCTTGATGAAGTCGCTGCCGTCGGCCACTCGCTGCGCCACGAACCTGGCTGCATCTGCGGGACTCCGGACGGCGCTGGCGTCGGGAAACCCCATCTTCTTGGTCTGCATCCCCCCGGGCGCGCTCGCCGGCAGACCTGCGCGCAGGAGCGTGGGAACTCCTGGCTGGTCACGGAGTTGGTCGAGGTCGCGCGGCGTGCGGGTGCCCATGTCGACGACGGTGGTGATGCCGGCCATGAGGCAGTGCTCGAGGTCGGCCCGGGTGTCGACGTGCACGTGAGCGTCGATCAGGCCTGGCAGGAGCACGCCGCCGGCACCGTCCACCAGCTCGGCATCTCCGCCGGGGACTTCCTCGACGATCACCCCGTCCGAGAATGCCACCGTGCGTGGCACGCCGAGCGAGAGCCCGTCGAAGACGCGGACATTGCTGATGACGGTGGCCGCGGGAGGCGTCATCCGAACCTCACACCGGGTCTGGGACGTCGGCACGGTCGGCGTATGCCGACCGCATGGCGGGCAGGAACTGTGCGGCGGATTTCAGGTCTGCCCGCGCGGTGCGCAGTCCGAGGATGTTGCCTGCACGCAGGTCTGGGGGGATGTCGTCACCGCGCGGCGTGATCAGGGCGTGGAAGTGCGGGTAGTTCTCGCCGAACACCAACAGGTATGTCGTGGGCGCTCCGGTCACCGCGGTCACGGCGGCGACGAGGTCGCGGGCGCGGCGTGCGAACGTGGACAGCTCCGCATCGTCGAGCCCGGTGATCCGCTCCGCATGCCGCCGTACACGCAGGACGACCCAGCCGGGCACCTCGTAACCAGGCAGGATCTCGGCGGCCCAGAGCGGATCCCGGAACACCGCGGTGCTGCCGTCTGTGTCCTCCATGCCGCACAGCAGGCAGGTCTGATCGCTCACGCGGCGGCTCCAGAGATGTCCTCGCGGCTCGGGCCGGGCCCGGACCGGACGTTCAGTCGAAGACCTCGACGGTCGCACCTTCGGGGATGTCGTCCCGGACCCGGGCGGTGTCCTTGATGTCACGCCAGATCTCGTAGCCGTTCTCGCGGCAGATCTTTCCGTCCCGGCACTGGAAAGCGTGCAGCAGGCGGATGCTCACCGTGGTGCCGACCGGGAAGGGACAGTTGGCGAAACCGTCGCCGGTGATCGTCCACTCGAAGATGCTGTCGTCGAAGACCCACTCCTCGGTCGCGAACCGGTAGAGATTCGTGATCTTGTGGATGTTCATCGAGCCGAAAATCTTCAGGTACTCGGCTTTGACGTCTGCGACGTTGCGATGAACCAGACCGCGCGCCGGGACCTCCCAGACGATGTCGTCGGTGTAGACGCCGACGGCCGTGTCGATGGTCTCCGGGGTCTCGTTGTGGAAGTGGACCGCGACAGCCTCCAGATTGCGGGCGATGATTTCCTCACGGGTCAGTTCCGATTGCGACGTCACGTCGACCTCCTCGTTGCGGCTGTGCCGAGCCTATTCGGCATATGTGATAACAGCAACGGTTGGCGCCCCTCAGGACCGGACGTCCAGCGCGGCCGCGACGATGCTGTCCTCGTCGATGCCATGGTGGCGGTACACCTCCGGGAGGCGGCCGGACTGGCCGAAGCCGCTCACGCCGAGGTGAGTGGCCCGAACCGCGTGGACTTCGGAGAGGAACGTCAGCGTGTGCGGATGCCCGTCCAGGACGGTGACCACCGGCGCAGCCCGTTCCCGCGGCAGTACGGCATCCAGGATCCAGGTCGGCGCGGCGCCGTGCCCGGCTCTGGCCTGGACGGCATCGAACAGCAGGCCCGGGCTGGTGACGCAGACGACGTCGGCCTCGGTGCCCAGGCCGGCGAGTCGTTCCGCCGCCGCCAGAGTCTCGGGAAGCACGGCGCCCATCGCGACGATGGTGACGTCGGGCTTGCGGCCGGCCCGCCGCAGCAGGTACCCGCCCGCGACGACCTGACGGCGCCGGCGTTGCCTGGCCGCCGGGTCCGACGGCAGGTCTGCCAGGTTCTGATCGACCGGCCTGGAGGTCAGTCGCAGGTAGGCCGAGGATCCTCCGGGCCGGCCCAGCCGCCCCAGGCAGGCCAGCAGCGCCCACTCCAGGTCGACGGCGAACGCGGGCTCGTAACTGACGCAGCCCGGCTGTTCCAGCCCGATCGACGGGGTCTTGATGGACTGGTGGGCGCCGCCCTCGGCCGCGAGCGACACCCCGGCCGGCGTCCCGACCAGGATCGACTGGCCGCCTGCATAGATGCCGAAGGACCAGGGCTCCAGCGCGCGCTCGACGAAGGGGTCGTACAGCACACCGATCGGCAGCAGCGGCTGCCCCCACCTGCTCCAGGTCGCGCCGAGCTCGCCGAGCAGCCCGACGAGATTGACCTCGGCGATGCCCAGCTCGACGTGCTGCCCGGTGGGACGCTCGCGCCAGTGCAGGATCGTCTCCGGGTCGTCCTGGAACCAGTCGCGCCGCTCCAGGCCCGGGGACCAGACCCCGACCTTGTTGATCCAGCCGCCCAGGTTGGTGGACGACGCGACGTCCGGTGAGACCGTGACGATACGACGGGCCGCGGTCGGCGACTGCCGGGTGAGGTCGAGCAACGCGCGCCCGAGCGCCGCCTGCGTGCTGAGGGTGCCCCCGGGCGTGCGGCCGAGATCGACCGGCACGTCCAAGGCGTCGGAGGCATCCGCATCGGTGGTCGACGGGTCGCGGCGGAGTCGATCCGCAACCCGCACGCACAGTTCCCCGGCAGCCGATCCTGGCGCGAACCGCTCCCACGGCGAGGCCGCCGAGACGCCGCACCGAGCGGCCAGCTGCCCGAGCTGAGCTTCGGTGAGCAGCGAGGAGTGGTTCTGCGGGTGGCCCTCGCTGGCCAGGCCGTAACCCTTGATGGTGTACGCGAGGATCACCGTCGGCCGGCTGTCGTCGATCTGCTCGAAGAGCCGGCCGAGAGTCGACACGTCGTGACCCCCCAGATTGCGCACGGCCGCCTGGAGCGTCTCGTCGTCCAGAGTGGCGGCCCGGCTGCGCCGCGCGCCCCCGGCGGGCAGTCGCGGACCCCGCGGGTCCGCGGGGGGGCCCACGACGACCTGGGTTCCTGGCTGGAGATCGGTTTCGACCCCGAGCAGCTGCCGGCCGACCAGGCCGACGTCCTGCTGCAGCGGGTCATCACGCTGCTGGCCTGCGTGCAGCAGGACCCTCAGACGCCGGCCGGGGTCGTGGATCTGTGCCTGCC
>CALMAR010000050.1 GCA_937859855.1 uncultured Kineosporia sp. | reverse complement strand
CGATCACCGAGGCGGGCAGGGCGATCAACCGGCCCCCTGGCCGGGTCGCCGCTGGCGCCGCGACCAGAGCCCCCCCCACGACCAGGACGGCGCCAGCCGCGACCAGCAACCAGGGCACCTTGTCGGCCAGCACACTGGGCACCGCCAGAGCCACGCCAGCCGCCAGCACGATCAGGCCGATCAGCCCCCGCCGGAACACCCCGGCCACCGGAGTGGCCACGTCGTCGCGCATCGCCGCCACCGGGGCCACCCGAGAGGCCCGGATGGCTGGCAGCAGCGCCGACACCAGGGTCACCGCCAGGCCGACGATCAGGCTGACCACGATGGTCCGGACGTGCACCGGGAGTCCGCCGGAGATGTCCAGGCCGATCGCTGCGAAGAACGCCTTGAGCCCGGCGGCGATACCGACTCCGGCGCCGATGCCGAGCACCGACCCGAACACGCCCAGAACGGCCGCCTCGCCCAGTACCACCCGGCGGACCTGCCATCGGGAGGCACCCACCGCCCGCAGCAGCGCGAGCTCGCGGGTCCGCTGAGCGACCAGCATCGAGAACGTGTTGGCGATGATGAACGCGCCGACGAACAGGCTGATCCCGGCGAACACCAGCAGGAACGTGTTGATGAAGCCGAGCGCCTGGCTGATCTGGTCGTTCAGCTCCTTCGACACGGTCTCACCGGTAACCGCCTCGGCACTGCTGGGCAGGGCCGGTGCCACCCGGTCCCGCAACTGCTTCTGGCTGATGCCCGGATCGGCGCGCAAGCTGAAGCTGGGCACGGTGCTGTCGGGCGCGAACTGCTGCCGGGCGGTTTGCGGGTCGATCGTCACCATGGTGGCTCCGGCCAGGCTGGTGCTGAACGACACCTCACCGACGATCCTTACCTGGCGCGGCTGGCGGCCAACCAGGGCCTTGGTCTGATCGCCAACTTTCAGCCGGGCGCGCTTCAGCGTGGCGCTTTCCACCGCGACCTCGCCCGGGCCCTGCGGCCCTCGCCCGGTCACCAGCCTCAGGGTGGGATCGCCGGCGTCGTACGCCAGCCCCAAAGTGGGTGCGCCACCGTTGCGGACGGCAGTACCGGACGCCCCCACCAGGACCACGCTGCCCTGCAGATCTGGGGAGACGTGGGCCACGCCCGGCACGGTGGCCAGCCGCTTCTGCAGGGAGAGCGGCAGCGGTGCCCGGGCATCGGAACCGTCGTTGAGGGTGGTGCCGCTGGCCTTGCCGCGGACACTGACGTCGACGGCGCTGTTGCCCTGGCTGACCAGATCGTCGAAGGTCTTCTTGATGCTGTCGGTGAGCACGTAGGTGCCCGCGACCAGAGCCACCCCGAGGGTGACCGCGATGGCGGTCAGCAGGAATCGGAGCAGATGGCCGCGCACGCCCCGCAGAGTGATGCGGATCATGATCAGCTCCGCCGTCCGGCCGCGTCGAATCCCCGCATCCGTTCCAGCACACCGTCGGCGGTCGGCTGCTGCATCTCGTCCACGATCACGCCGTCGGCCAGGAACAGCACCCGGTCGGCGTACCCGGCGGCCAGCGGATCGTGGGTGACCATCACGATGGTCTGCCCGAATTCGTCCACCGACCGGCGCAGGAAGGCGAGGATCTCCGCGCTGGCCCGGGAGTCGAGGTTCCCGGTCGGCTCGTCGGCGAACACGATCGCGGGGCGGCTGACCAGGGCTCGGGCGCAGGCGACCCGCTGCTGCTGGCCACCGGACAGCTGGCTGGGCCGGTGACTGAGCCGGTCGGCCAGCCCGACCGTGCTGACCACGGTGGCGAACCAGTCCTTGTCCACGTCACGGCCGGCGATGTCGATCGGGAGAGTGATGTTCTCCTTGGCGGTCAGGGTCGGCACCAGGTTGTAGGACTGGAAGATGAAACCGAGTTTGTCCCGGCGCAACCGGGTCAGGCGCTTGTCCTTCAGCCCGCTGATCTCCACGCCGTCGATCACCACCTCCCCGGACGTCGGCTTGTCCAGGGCAGCCATGCAATGCATCAGGGTGGACTTACCTGACCCTGAGGGGCCCATGATCGCGGTCATCCGCTCCGGAGCGAAGTCGACCGTGACATCGTTCAAGGCGTGCACGGCGGCTTCGCCGCTGCCGTAGACCTTGCTCAGATTCAGCGCCCGGGCGATCGGGTCGGTGTTCACCTGCGTCATCTCCCCATTACGTCAGGATCATGGCCGCACATCATCAGGGGCATCCCCGAACAGTCCCCTGATCATCGCGGCGTCAAACCCCGGGACGGACAGCTACTGATGTGGCGGCCCGCTCCGCCGGCCGCTGAACTGCGGATCAGTCAACCATAGTTGACCTGCACTGTGTCAACTATGGTTGACGCCGAGCCGGCGGATCAGCCGTCCTCGTCCAGACCAGGAGTCACCGGCTGTGAGGCGGCCACCCCGGCCACCCGCTCGAGCGCGTCGCTGGGCGGGGGCGGGAGAGTCCCTCCCTTAGCCGGGCAGAACAACTGGTGATCGCACCAGTCACAGAGCCGGCTCGGAGAAGGCCGCCAGTCGCCCGTCTCGGCGGCGCGGATGATCGCCTGCCATAGCGCCTTCACCTTCCGCTCGGTGGCCAGCAGTTCGGCCTCACTGGGGCTGTAGCGCAGCACCTCACCGCTGCCGAGATATACCAGCTGCAGCACGCTGGGCATCTGCCCGCGCAGACGCCACAGCACCAGCGCATAGAACTTCATCTGGAACAGGGCCTTGGCCTCGAACGCCTCGGGGGGTGCCCGGCCGGTCTTGTAGTCCACCACCCGCATCCGGCCGTCCCCGGCGATGTCGAGACGATCGACATACCCCCGCAGCATCAGCCCGTCGTCGAGCACGGTCTCGACGTACAGTTCCCGCTCGGCCGGCTCCAGCCGGGTCGGATCCTCCAGCCCGAACCAGCGCTCCAGCAGACTGGCGGCAGTGGCCAGCCAGGAACCAACGGCGTTCACGTCTCCAGCGAAAAGTTCTGCCAGCTCAGGCCTTTCGTCTCTCACTCGGTCCCACTGCGGAACCAGCAGCTGGGCTGCAGCCGCCGGGGTTCGCTCAGCTGCGGGCAGATCGAACAGGTGCTCCAGCACCGCATGCACCACGGTGCCGCGAACGGCGGCCGGACTGGGCGCCTCGGGCAGCTTGTCCACCACCCGGAACCGGTACAGCAGCGGGCACTGCATGAAGTCGGCCGCGCGGGACGGCGAGAGCGCTGCAGGAGCCATACCGATGACCCTAGGGGTGCGCACCGACATTTCCGGGCGGCAATCTGGCCGGCACACCGAACCGAGACAATCCGGTCTGATTGGGCCTGGCTGCGCCCATAGCCCCCTAACATCGCGATGTGAACGCGCGGGCCGGCCGGCCGAGTCCCAGCGGCGGCGGCCACGGCAGCGCGGTGAGCCGCGAGACTGGCATCAGCAGCGGTGTCAGCGGTGTCAGCGGCGCCAAGAGCAATGAGTACCCGGCGTCCGATCGAAACGCCGTCGCGGACAGGCCGCCTGGTCTGTTAGCCGCGCGGATCGGCTCGGTTCCGGTCTACCTGCGCTGGTCGTGGTTCCTGATCGCGCTGGCGATCACTATCCTGTTCGCCCCGACGGTACGCACGGTGCTCGGCCGGGCAGGCGCCGGCCCTTATCTCATCGCTTTCCTGTTCGCCGTCCTGCTGTTGCTGTCGGTGTTGATCCATGAACTGGCACATGCGGCAGTCGCGGCGATGACTGGCACCCCGGCGTCACACATCGTGCTGGATCTGTGGGGTGGTCACACCGCGTTCGGACAGGATTCGATCACGCCCTGGCGCAGTATCGCGGTGTCGGCCGCTGGACCGGTGTCCAACCTGACCCTGGGGCTGCTCGCGCAGGCCGCAACCGGCCTGTCCGGGTACAGCATGGTGCCCCGCCTGCTGCTGGTGGCCACGGCCTACGCCAACTTCCTGGTGGCGGGCATCAACGCCCTGCCCGGCCTGCCGCTGGACGGTGGGCGGGTGCTGGAGGGCCTGATCTGGCGAGCCACCCATAGCCGGGTCACCGGCACCCTGGTGGCTGGCTGGTGCGGCCGGATCGTCGCGCTGGCCACAGCCGGGGCCGGTGTGCTGCTGATCGTCCGGCGCGGGCATGACGTCACCTCCGGCGTCTGGCTGGTGCTGATCGCGGGCCTGCTCTGGCAGGGGTCCAGCCGGGCGATCGGGCTGGCCGGCTGGCAGCGACGGGCCGCGCTGCTCAGGTCGGGCGATCTGCTGCGAGCCGCAGTGCCGGTGCCGTCCACGGCCACGGTGGCCAGTGCCCTGACCGCGGCCGCGCAGGCGGGGGCCAGAGCCGTGGTGGTGCTCGATGTGTACGGCAGGCCGGCCTCGATCGTCGACCTGGAGACGGCCTCCCAGGTGCCGCTGCACCGGACCCGGGACGTGACCGCGGCTGCGGTGGCCCAGGCGCTGCCATTGGGCGCGGTGCTTCCCGCCGGCCTGGGAGGGGATGAGCTGATCAGCTGGCTGCAGGGTGCGCCCTCGGCCCGGTACGCGGTGGTGGACCAGCAGGAACACGTGGTCGGAGTGCTGGACTGGGAGGACGTGGCCCGCTTCGTCCAAGCCCGGACCTGAGACCCGTTGCGGTCAGGATCACCGCCGCCCCTGCTGGGCCCGGCGTTCGGAGTTGCCCGGGGGGTCGTGACAGACTCCGGCGACATGGACGGCGCAACGGGTACTCCGCCCAGTGTTCCCGGCGCCCCCGCCGGAGCCGAACACCGGCGAGGACCGTTCCGGGCCGGTGACCGGGTTCAGCTCACCGATCCCAAGGGCCGGCTGCACACCATCACTCTCGTCCCGGGCCGGGAGTTCCACACCCATCATGGCCGGTTCGGCCATGACGAACTGATCGGCCGGCCGGAGGGCGTCGTCGTGCGGAACACGGCCGGCATCGAGTACCTGGCTCTGCGGCCGCTGCTGGCCGACTACGTGCTGTCGATGCCGCGCGGCGCCGCGGTGGTCTATCCCAAGGACGCCGGCCAGGTGGTGGCCATGGCGGACATCTTTCCGGGCGCCCGGGTAATCGAGGCCGGCGTCGGTTCCGGCGCCCTCACCATGTCCCTGCTGCGGGCGGTCGGCGACCACGGGCTGGTGCATTCCTACGAACGGCGGGCGGACTTCGCCGAGATCGCGGCGGCCAACATCGAGGCCTTCTTCGGCGGTCCCCATCCGGCCTGGCAGATCACCGTCGGCGACGTGGGCACCGATGTCACCGAGACCGGAGCCGACCGGATGGTGCTCGACCTGCTCAACCCCTGGGACATGCTGCCAGCGGTGGCTCGGGCATTGCTGCCCGGAGGCGTCCTGATCTGTTACGTGGCCACCGCGACCCAGCTGTCCCGGGTGGCCGAGGCGATCCGGGACGACGGCCGGTTCACCGAGCCGCAGGCCTGGGAATCGATGGTCCGCGGCTGGCATCTGGAGGGCCTGGCGGTGCGGCCGGAGCATCGGATGGTCGGGCACACCGGGTTCCTGCTGACCACCCGCAAGCTGGCCGATGGGGTGGAGCCGCCGCAGCGGCGCCGTCGTCCGGCCAAGGCGGCCGCCGAGAGCGAGGCCGGAGTGAGCGAGGCCTGGGCTGAATGGTCGGCCCAGGATCTGGGCGAACGACCGGTCTCTGAGCGCAAGGTGCGGCGCGTGGTCCGGGACTCGAGAGAATAGTCTCAACCCCCTTGCCCGAAATCCTTCGTCCGGTGACCATTAATCCACTCAAGGTGAGGTCCTGTCCGGTCGATCCGATCTGATCCTGATCTGACGGGTCGGGATGTCGCCTCCCCGATGCCGACGAGGTCAGCGGGATCCACGAGAATTCCTCTCGCGGATAGATTTCGCCCCTATAGGCGTTGCCGGCAAGTGGCGAGTTAGGGTCATAGAGAGATGACCCTGCGCCGGACGGGAGGTGACCGCCATGACCGACCCACATCACGGATACGGACTTGACGAGGCCGCGCTGAGGCGCGAAATCGCCCGTCTGCAGGACGAGGTCGCGCGGCTGAACGCGCTCCGAGCCCCAGGCGGAGCCAGCGATGAAGTAGATCGGCTCCGGTCGCAACTGGCTCAGCTGAGCTCCCAGAATGAGCGGCTGGTCAGCACCCTGCGCGACGCCCGGGAGCAGATCGTTCAGCTCAAAGCCGAGGTGGATCGGCTGGCTCAGCCACCCAACACGTTCGGCGTGTTCACCGGCCCGGCCGAGGACGGCACGGCCGAAGTGGTCAGCTCGGGCCGGAAGATGCGGGTCGCGGTCAGTCCGTCGGTGGTGGTCGAGGACCTGCGGCCAGGCCAGGAGGTGATGCTGAACGAGGCGTTCAACATTGTTGCCGCCCGCGCGTTCGAGCGTATCGGTGAGATCGTCGTGCTCAAGGAGTTGATGGACGACGGCGAGCGCGCGCTGGTGGTGGGCAACACCGACGAGGAGCGCGTGGTCCACGTGGCCGGCAACCTCAAGGAGGTCCACCTCAGGGTGGGCGACGCGCTGACCATGGACCCCAGGGCCGGCTTCGTCTATGAGAAGGTGCCCCGGGCCGAGGTCGAGGAACTGGTGCTCGAAGAGTTGCCAGACATCCGGTACACCGACATCGGCGGCCTGGGCCCGCAGATCGCCTCCATCCGGGACGCCGTCGAACTGCCCTTCCTGCATCCTGATCTGTACCGCGAGCACGGGCTGAAGCCACCCAAGGGGATTCTGCTGTACGGCCCGCCCGGTTGCGGCAAGACCCTGATCGCCAAGGCGGTGGCCCGCTCACTGGCCGACAAGGCGGCCGAGGTGCGCGGAGTGAAGGAGGCGAAGAGCTACTTCCTCAACGTCAAGGGCCCCGAACTGCTGAACAAATATGTCGGGGAGACCGAGCGGCACATCCGGCTGATCTTCGCCCGGGCGCGGGAGAAGGCCAGCGAGGGCACACCGGTGGTGGTGTTCTTCGACGAGATGGACTCGCTGTTCCGGACCCGCGGATCCGGGGTGTCCAGCGACGTGGAGACCACGATCGTGCCGCAGCTACTGTCGGAGATCGACGGCGTCGAGCGGCTGGAGAACGTGATCGTGATCGGCGCCTCCAACCGTGAGGACATGATCGATCCGGCCATCCTGCGGCCCGGCCGGCTGGATGTGAAGATCAAGGTCCAGCGCCCGGACGCGGAGTCGGCGCGGGACATCTTCAGCAAGTACCTGACCTCTGGCCTGCCCCTGCATCAGGACGACCTGATGCTGAACAACGACTCGGCGCAGGCCACGGTCGAAGAAATGATCCAGCGCACCGTCGAACGGATGTACTCCGAGACGGAGGAGAACCAGTTCCTCGAGGTGACCTACGCCAACGGCGACAAGGAGATCCTGTACTTCAAGGACTTCAACTCGGGCGCGATGATCCAGAACATCGTCGACCGGGCCAAGAAGTCAGCGATCAAGGACCTGCTCGACAACGGCCAGCGCGGGATCCGGCTGGAGCACCTGTTGAACGCCTGCGTGGACGAGTTCAAGGAGAACGAGGACCTGCCCAACACCACGAATCCCGATGACTGGGCGCGGATCTCGGGTAAGAAGGGTGAGCGGATCGTCTACATCCGCACCATCATCCAGGGCAAGCAGGGCTCCGAGCCGGGCCGCACCATAGACACCGTGCCCAACACCGGCCAATACCTCTAGCGGCGGCCCACCCTCATCGTCGTGATCGGCAGCTCGGCCCGCAACGGTGGGCGGCAGGCCGCACTTCCGCGGGCTGAGCCGGCGATCAAGAGTGACAAGAGTGAGGCGGGGGAACTGGCTCAGGTGGCCCGGCGCTCGGCAGCCAGCCGCCAGCCCAGGATCAGAGCCAGGAGCACCACCGTGGTGACGATCACGAACGAGAGCGGCGTGCCGGCTCTCTGGATGCCGTAGCGCACCACCAGGCCAAGCACGATGGTCTTGCCACCCACCATGGCGCCACCAGCCAGGGAAGACGCGGGCCACCGGGTGAGCGCGACTCCGAGGTAGCCCCCGGCCAAGCCGATCAGGAACGGCCATCCGGTGCTGCCCAGCCCAGCTGGGGTCAGCGGTTCGCCGTGCGCGACATGCCCAACTCCGACGAACACCAGGACACTGAGCAGGTCCAGCAGCACCGACGGCAGCAAACCCACCGCCACCCGGTTGGCCATGTGGACCCCGGGACTCAGGCTCAGACGCTTTATGGCTACTCGTCCCATACTCAAAACGTTACGTCATGCTACGGGTAATACGGGAGCGTAACCGCAGAGTTTCGGCTGAGCACAGCGGCGATCCAGCCCGCTCCCGGCTAGACCGCAGGCCGGGGCACGGGACGGCCGGCGCCGCCGAATTCGGTTCGGCACATAGGCTGAACTCATGACCGCCCGACGCGTAATGGGGATCGAGACCGAATATGGCGTCTCGGCTCCCTCGGACCCGGCGGCGAACGCGATGCTGCTGTCCAGCCAGGTGGTGAACGCCTACGCCGCGCCGCTGGGCAGCCGCGCTGGCCGGGCTCGCTGGGACTACGAGGACGAGGCCCCGCTGCGCGATGCCCGCGGCTGGGAGATCAGCCGGGACAGCGCTCATGCCAGCCAGCTCACCGACGTCCCCGATGATCCCGGGCTGGCCAACGTGATCCTGACCAACGGGGCCCGGCTCTACGTCGACCACGCCCACCCCGAGTACTCCTCACCCGAGGTCACCACGCCGCGTGATCTGGTGCTCTGGGACAAGGCCGGGGAGCAGGTGATGCTGGAGGCCGCCCGCCGGATCGCGGCCATGCCCGGCCTGGCTGCGGTGAATCTGTACAAGAACAACACCGACAACAAGGGCGCCTCCTACGGCACCCATGAGAACTACCTGATGCGGCGGGAGACCCCGTTCGCCGACGTGGTCAAGCACCTGACCCCGTTCTTCGTCAGCCGCCCGGTGATCTGCGGAGCCGGGCGGGTCGGCACCGGCCAGGACGGCAGTGGCACCGGCTATCAGATCACCCAGCGAGCGGACTTCTTCGAGGTCGAGGTCGGGCTGGAGACCACGCTCAAGCGCCCGATCATCAACACCCGGGACGAGCCGCACGCAAGCGCGGACAAGTACCGGCGGCTGCACGTGATCATCGGCGACGCCAACCTGTGCGCGGGGGCCACCCTGCTCAAGGTGGGCACCGCCGCGCTGGTGCTGGAGCTGATCGAGGAGCGCGGTTTCACCCGCGACCTCAGCGTGGAGCGGCCGGTGCAAGCCCTGCACACGCTCTCGCACGACCCAACGCTGAAGGCCACGGTGACGCTGCGGGACAGCGGAACCACCCTGACCGGCGTCCAGTTGCAGTGGCTGTACTTCGAGCAGTGCAAGGACTTCGTCGACAGCCGTTACGGCGGAGACCTGGACGAGGCCACCAAAGAGGTGCTGGAGCGCTGGCACGACGTGCTGACCCGGCTGGAACAGGACCCGATGCTCTGCGCCCGCGAACTGGACTGGGTGGCCAAGATGCGCCTGCTGGACGGCTTCCGGGAACGCGAGAAGCTGAGCTGGGACGCCGCCCGGCTGCAGCTGATCGACATCCAGTGGGCCGACGTCCGGCCGGAGAAGGGGCTCTATCACCGGCTCGCCTCCCGGGGCCAGGTCGAGCGACTGATCAGCGACGCCGAGATCAGGACCGCAGTGCACGAGCCGCCGGCCGACACCCGGGCCTACTTCCGTGGCCGCTGCCTGTCCCGGTACGGCGAGCATGTGGCGGCGGCGTCCTGGGACTCGGTGATCTTCGACATTCCCGGCCGGGGTGCACTCCAGCGGGTGCCGACCTTGGATCCCTCCCGGGGAACCCGCGAGCACGTCCAGGGGTTGCTGGATCGCTGCCGTACCGCGGCCGAGCTGGTCGACGCGCTGGCCGCACAGTAACCATCAGCAACCGGTCGCCGGGAGCCGGCTCTGAATCGCGCACCCGGCAGCTTAGGATCGTTGGAAGCGCTTCAACCAAGCCCCGCAATCAGGAGGCACACATGGCCGGTCAGGACCAGCAGCGACCTGCGCGTCGCGAGGACGAGGCGGACCAGGCGCCACCGCCGGCCGCCGACGGGCAGTCCCAGGTCAAGGACGAGGACGTCGACGCCATCCTGGACGAAATCGACGAGGTCCTCGAAAGCAACGCCGAGGAGTTCGTCAAGGGCTTCGTGCAGAAGGGTGGCCAGTGACCGCACTCAACCGGACCCTGCTCGATCTGGTTGTACTGGATAGGGTTTCGGCGTGAGCGCTGACGCTGATCGAGAAGGGCGGGTGCCGGGGGCGTTCCTGACCCCGGGTTCGTCCTCCTTCACCGAATTCCTGGGCCGGCATGCGGAACACCTGCTGCCGGGCCGGCGCCCGCTTCCGGCCGGTCTGGTGCCGCAGACCCCGCATGCCACCACCATCGTGTCGCTCACCTTCGAGGGTGGCGTGGCGATGGCCGGTGACCGGCGAGCCACCATGGGCAATCTGATCGCTCATCGGGAGATCGAGAAGGTGTTCCCGGCCGACGACTACTCGTGCGTGGGGATCGCCGGCACGGCCGGGCTCGCGGTCGAACTGGTCCGGCTGTTCCAGGTCGAGCTGGAGCACTACGAGAAGATCGAGGGTGCGCTGCTGTCCCTGGACGGCAAGGCCAACCGGTTGTCCAGCATGCTGCGGGGCAATCTGGCGATGGCCATGCAGGGACTGGCCGTGGTCCCGGTGCTGGCCGGGTATGACCTGGAGCAGCGGGTGGGCCGGATCTTCTCCTACGACGTGACCGGCGGCCGGTACGAGGAGCACCACCATCACAGCATCGGATCGGGCTCCATGTTCGCCCGGGGCTCGATGAAGAAGCGCTGGACGCCGGGGCTGGACGAGCAGCAGGCCATCCAGGTCGCGGTGGAGGCGCTGTACGACGCCGCCGACGACGACTCGGCCACCGGCGGCCCGGACGTCGCCCGCCGGATCTACCCGGTGGTCGCGACCGTTACCGCGCAGGGCTACCGGCGGGTCAGTGACGACGACGTGGCCGCCGCCTTGGCCCCGGTGCTGGAGCGGGCGGCGAACGAACCGTCCGGGCCGGAACGACCCGACGTGCCGCAGCGGCCGTTCCGTGAAGGGGGTGAGGCGTGATGAGCATGCCGTTCTACGTCACGCCCGAGCAGCAGATGAAGGACCGGGCCGACTATGCCCGGCGCAACATCGCCCGAGGGCGGCCGGTGATCGTGCTGGGTTACGACGGCGGGATCGCCTTCGTGGCCGAGAACCATTCCCGCGCGCTGCACAAGATCAGCGAGATCTACGATCGGATGGCCTTCGCCGCGGCGGGCAAGTACAACGAGTTCGAGAGCCTGCGGGTGGCCGGGGTGCGCTACGCCGACCTGCGCGGCTACTCCTACGACCGGACCGACGTGACTGCCCGGGGCCTGGCCAACTTCTACGCGCAGAACCTGGGCGCCGTCTTCACCCAGGAGTCCAAGCCGCTCGAGGTCGAGATCGTGGTCGCCGAGGTGTCGGACAGCCCGGACGGGGACCAGATCTACCGGCTGACCTACGACGGGTCGGTGGCCGACGAGCAGGGTTTCGTGGCCATGGGCGGGCAGGCCGAGCAGCTGACCACGGTGCTGCAGGAACGCTGGCAGCCCGGGTTGAGCCTGTCGGCGGCGCTCGGCCTGGCGGTCGAGGTACTGGCCCGCGATCCGAACGGCGGCGATCCCCGTGAGCTCGGTTCAGCCCAGCTGGAGGTGGCGATCCTGGACCGGCAGCGCCCGCGCCGGGCCTTCCGCCGGCTGGCCGGGCCGCTGCTGGAGGCTCTGCTGCAGCCCGACGATCCGACCACTGACGTCCCCTCCACCGACGACTCGACCCCCGGGCTGCACGACACCCTGACCGGCGCCACCGAACCGGCCGATCAGGATCAGCCCCGTCCGCCAGTGCCCTCGACCGGAGAACCGGCCAGCCAGGAACCGGACCAGCAGCCCGGCCACCCAGCGCCGGAAACCGCACCGGGACCGGGCGAGTGATATCTGCCGGTAGCGATGACGGCAGCCTCCAGGCCAGCAGCGGCAGCTCCTGGGGAAGCGGGGGATTGGGGAGCACCGGCACGCCGTCCGCCAGCGGCAGCACTTACAGTAAGTGGATGGACCGCCGAATCTTCGGGCTTGAGACGGAATTCGGCGTTACCTGTGCATTCGAGGGGCAGCGTAAATTGTCCCCGGACGAGGTGGCCCGGTACCTGTTCCGCAAGGTGGTCTCCTGGGGCCGCAGCAGCAACGTCTTCCTGCGCAACGGCGCCCGGCTGTACCTCGACGTGGGCTCCCACCCCGAGTACGCCACCCCGGAATGCGACGACGTCCGGCAGCTGGTGGTGCACGACCGGGCCGGGGAGCGGATCCTCGAGGGCCTGCTGGTGGACGCCGAGCGGCGGCTGCACGAGGAGGGCATCGCCGGCGACGTCTTCCTGTTCAAGAACAACACCGACTCGGCCGGCAACTCCTACGGGTGTCATGAGAACTACCTGGTCTCCCGGCACGGGGAGTTCGGCCGGATGTCCGACATCCTGATTCCGTTCCTGGTCACCCGGCAGATCATCTGCGGGGCCGGGAAGGTACTGCAGACGCCGCGGGGTGCGGTCTACTGCCTGTCCCAGCGCGCCGACCACATCTGGGAGGGGGTTTCCAGCGCCACCACCCGGTCCCGGCCGATCATCAACACCCGGGACGAGCCGCACGCCGACGCCGAGCGCTACCGGCGGCTGCATGTGATCGTCGGGGACTCCAACATGTCCGAGACCACCACCATGCTCAAGGTCGGAGCCACCGACCTGGTGCTGCGGATGATCGAGGCCGGAGTCGTGCTGCGCGACCACACCCTGGAGAATCCGATCCGGGCGATCCGGGAAATCAGCCACGACCTGACCGGGCGGCGGCGCGTGCGGCTGGCCAACGGCCGGGAGGCGACCGCGCTGGAGATCCAGGAGGAGTACCTGCACCGGGCCAAGGACTTCGTGGAGAGCCGTGGCTTGCAGACCGCCACCATCAAGCGAGTGCTCGACCTGTGGGAGCGCACGCTGCGCGCGGTGGCGACCCAAGACCTGGGCCTGGTCGGCCGGGAGATCGACTGGGTGATCAAGCACGAGCTGATCGAGCGTTACCGGCGCAAGCACGCCCTGCCTCTGTCCTCGCCGCGGATCGCCCGGATCGACCTGGCCTATCACGACATCCATCGCAACCGGGGCCTGCACTACCTGCTGGCCAAGCGCGGACTGGTCGACCGGGTTGGCGCGGACATCGAGGTGTTCCAGGCCACCGCCGTCCCGCCGCAGACCACCCGGGCCAAGCTGCGCGGTGACTTCGTCCGCCGGGCTCAGGAACGCCGCCGCGATTTCACCGTCGACTGGGTGCACCTGAAACTGAACGACCAGGCCCAGCGAACCGTGCTGTGCAAGGACCCGTTCCGCGCCGTGGACGAGCGGGTGGAGCGTCTCATCCAAAGCATGTAGGGGTTGACCTGCGGGTTGACCAAGGACATCCACCGGTCGGGTTATCGTGCACCCGTGTCTCGCTTCACCGCCCGCTCATCCGGCCGATCGAGCGGGCTGTCGCTCGCCGCGGTTGTGCTCGCCGCGTCCGCGATGCTGGGCGCGCTGACCGGCTGCTCGGCATCGCTGGACGACGAATCAGGCACCACCACCGACCTGTCCAAGGTGACGGTGACCGGCCGGGCCGGACAGAAGCCGGCCATCGATGTGCACGCACCCTTCGCCGCTAACAAGACCGATCGGCGGATTCTGAGCGCGGGCGACGGCCCCCGGGTTGAGCCGGGCCTGCGGGTGACGGTGGACTACCTGGCCGTGAACGGCACCGACGGCCGCCAGTTCGCCACCTCGTACGGCCTGGCCAGCTCCACGTTCACCCTGGACGGCAAGCAGACCATCGACGGCATGGTGCTCGGGCTGACTGGGGTCACGGTGGGGTCCAGGGTGCTGGTCGCGGTACCGCCGTCCGACGGGTACGGCGTGAACGGGAACGCCACTCTGGGCATCGGCCCAACCGACAGCATGGTCTTCGTGGTCGACGTGCACGCCGCACAGAAGGTTCTGCTGCGAGCCTCCGGCACGGCGGTGAAACCCAAGCCTGGTCTGCCGTCGGTCACCGTCGACCAGAAGACCGGCACGCCCACAATCAAGATTCCATCCAGCAAACCGCCGCAGAAGATGGTGGTGCAGACCCTGATCCAGGGTGATGGCGCCAAGGTGAGCAAGGGCCCGATGGTGGCCCACTACGTCGGAGTGGTCTGGCCCAGCGGCCGGATCTTCGATTCCAGCTGGGCCAAGGGCTCGCCGCCGACCTTCACCCTCGGCGAGGGCAAGGTACTGGCCGGCTGGGACGACGGCCTGATTGGCCAGCGGGTGGGCAGCCAGGTCATGCTCATCCTGCCGCCGGACAAAGCGTTCGGCGTGGCCGGTAAACCGGAGAAGGGGATCAAGGGCACGGACACGGTCGTGTTCGTGGTCGACATCCTGGACACCAGCGCAGCCACCACCACGCCGTGACCGGCCGATCGTCGCTGATCCTGTCCGCCGTCGAAGAGCCGAACCCTGAGGAGCAGAAACGTCGTGAGCACCGAACGCAAGCGCCCGGAAATCGACTTTCCCGAGGGTGAGCCGCCCTCCGGCCTGGTCATGGTGGACGAGATCGTCGGTGACGGCGCCGAAGCGGCCGGCGGGTCCTTCGTCACCACTCACTATGTCGGCGTGGCCTACTCGACCGGCGAGGAGTTCGACGCCTCCTGGAACCGGGGCGAGCCGCTGAGCTTCCGGCTCGGGGCCGGACAGGTCATCGCCGGCTGGGACCAGGGCATCGCCGGGATGAAGGTGGGTGGCCGTCGCCGGCTGGTGATCCCGCCCGATCTGGCCTACGGAAAGCGCGGCGCTGGTTCGGCGATCGGCCCGGACGAGACCCTGATCTTCGTGGTCGACCTGGTCGACACCCGGGGCTGACGTCATCCGGCACGCAGGATCTGTAGCTGATTTGTAATCGGGCCGTCGTCTGTCCTGCGCACGGTCCGGCTAATGTGCCAATTTCCAGCTCGGAATTGAAAGAGGTCCTTGATGCGGGTACGTCCACGGCTCGGCGGGCGCTTGGTCACTGTCGCGGGCGCTGGCCTTCTGGTCGCGGCGCTGGCGGCGTGTGGCGCGGGCCGCACCGACAACGGCAGCAGCAGCGGCGGGTCGTCCAGCAGCGGCGGAGCGGTCACCGTCGGGACCACCGACAAGGTGGTGTCGGCTGACCCCGCCGGTTCCTACGACAACGGCTCCCTGCTGGTCGAGAACCAGATCTATCAGTTCCTCGAGGTGGTCCCGCCTGGTGGCAGCAAGCCTGAGCCGGACGCCGCATCGGCCTGTCAGTTCGACAACCCCACCACCTACAGCTGCACGATGAAGCCTGGCCTCAAGTTCACCAACGGCCATGAACTGACCGCCAGCGACGTTGCCTTCTCTTATCAGCGGGTGGTGGCCATCAATGACCCGAATGGGCCCGCCTCCCTGCTATACAACATGAAGTCGGTCGCGGCCAACGGCGACAAGGTCGTGTTCACGCTGAACACCGGCAACGATCAGACCTTCCCGTTCATCCTCGGGACGTCCGCGGGCCCGATCGTCGACGAGGAGCTGTTCCCGAAGGACAAGCTGCTGCCCGACGAGCAGGCGGTCGGCTCCGGGCCGTACTCCTTCAGCTCGTACAGCAAGAATCAGCTGGTCCAGTTCAAGGCCAATCCGACGTACAACGGCGTGCTCGGCAAGCCGGCCAACTCCTCGGTGGCGCTGAAGTACTACGCCGAAGCCTCGAACCTGAAGCTGGACATCCAGAACAAGAAGATCGACGTGGCCTGGCGCAGCCTCACCACGGAGGACATCGACAGCCTGCGCAACGCCAGCGGGGTGAAGGTGCTGGAGGGGCCGGGCGGCGAGATCCGCTACCTGGTCTTCAACCTGAAGACCATGCCGGGTGATTCAGCGGCCCAGAAGCGGGCGATCCGGCGAGCAGTGGCCTACTCGGTGGACCGGCAGGCGATCGCCGACAAGGTGTACAAGGGCACCTACAGCCCGTTGTACTCGATGGTTCCGGATGGGCTGGTGGGTCATCAGGACATCTTCAAGACCGCATTCGGCGCCGCGCCGGACAAGGCCAAGGCTGCCTCCGAGCTGAACGGCGCCGGAGTGAAGACCCCGGTCACGCTGAACATCCAGTGGAACCCCGATCACTACGGCAGCAGCTCCGACCAGGAATACAACGAGATCAAGCGCCAGCTGGAGGCGACCGGGCTGTTCAAGGTCAATCTGCAGTCGACCGAGTACGTGACCTACAGCAAGGAGCGGACCTCCGACGCGTACCCGGAATACCAGCTGGGCTGGTTCCCGGACTTCCCGGACGCCGACAACTACATGTCACCGTTCCTGGTGCCGGGCAACTTCGTCGGCGCCCACTACTGCGACGCGAAGGCCAAGAGCCGGCCGTGCGACTCCGACGGCGTACTGCCTCTGCTGAAGACGGAGCAGACCGCGAACGACGCCAGCGCCCGGGTCGCCGCGATCCAGGCGATCCAGCAGAAGACCACGGACGGCACTCTGCCGACCCTGCCGCTGCTGCAGGGCAAGCAGATCGCCGTGGTGGCCGACGGCGTCTCGGGAGTCGACAAGACCCTGGACGCGGCGTTCCTGTTCCGGTTCACGGTGATCAGCAAGAGCTGAGCTTCCCGGTTCATCAGCTCGCGGGGGCGGGAACAGGATCGGTCTTGCTCCCGCCCCTCTCTTCGCTGGAGGGTTAACGGATGGCGAGCAAGCCCGGGGGGTCGCTGCGCGGGTATCTGCTCACCCGGCTGCTCCTGGTCCTGCCCATGATCTGGATCCTCGTCACCTTGGTGTTCTTCCTGATGCGGGTGATCGGAGACCCGATCCAGGCCGCGCTGGGGGGCCGGCTGCCGCCCGATCAGATCGCCGCCCGCAAGCACGCGGCCGGCCTGGACCGCCCGATCCTCAGCCAGTACTGGGACTACATCACCGGCCTGCTGCACGGCGACTTCGGCACCACCCTGACCGACAATCGCAAGGTCAGTAACATTCTCCTGGTCAACGGTGCGGCCACGCTGGAGCTCACCTTCTGGGCCTTCCTGGTCGCAGTGATCATCGGCGTACCGCTGGGACGCCTCGCGGCCAGGGCCCGCGACCGCTGGCCGGATGTGGTGCTGCGGATCCTGGGGGTGCTGTTCTATGCCGTTCCGGTGTTCTTCCTGGGCCTGCTGGCCAAGCTGCTCTTCTCCAATGTGCTGGGCTGGCTGCCGCCGTCCGGCCGGGCCAGCACCAACGTGGAGATCGCGCTGCAGAATGTGAGGCCGAAGACCAACATCGAGATCATCGACTCCATCCTCTACGGCAATCCGGCGTACTCGTGGGACGTCATTCAGCACACGATCATGCCCGCTGTCTGCCTGGGGCTGCTCACGGCCGGCTTCTTCCTGCGCCTGGTCCGGACCAACCTGTTGCAGACCCTGCGCGCCGACTACGTCGAGGCGGCCCGGGCCCGGGGTGTTCCCGAGGGGGTGGTGGTCCGCCGGCATGCCTTCCGCAACGCACTGGTTCCGGTGGTCACGGTGATGGGCCTGCAAGCGGCCCTGCTACTGGCCGGTGCGATCCTGACCGAGCAGACCTTCGAATGGCAGGGGCTGGGATATCAACTGGCTCACTACCTGCTGGCCCGGGATTTCGTCGCCGTCCAGGGCATCGTCACCGTGTGTGCGGTGGCGGTGGTGGTGGCCAGCTTCCTGATCGACCTGGTCACCGCACTGATCGACCCGAGGGTGAGGTACTAGAGCGCCATGTCCACCCCGATCGAAGCGGCCAGCGCGCCAGGAGCCGCCACCGAGGTCACGCGCTCGCGCGGGCTGCGAGCCACCTTGGGGGTCCTGCGCCAGACCTCTGGCGTGGCCCGGGGCATGCTGATCACCGGCCTCGTGCTGATGGGCATGTTCGTGGTCATGGCGATCTTCGCGCCGCTGATCGCGCCCTATGGATTCAACGATGACCGGGTCCACGGCAAGGTTTTCGGGGCCCTGCAGGCGCCATCGGGCCAGCACTGGTTCGGCACCACCGTCGGCGGTGAGGACGTCTTGTCCCGGGTGGTCTTCGGTGCGCGCACCGGCCTCGAAGTGGTGGTCGTCGCCGTGGTTCTGGCCATCGTCGCCGGGGTTCCACTCGGACTGATCTCGGGCTACCTGGGCGGCTGGCTCGATCGGGTACTGGTGCTGATCAGCGATGCGCTGTTCGCCTTCCCCCCGCTACTGCTGGCCATCGTGATCTCGATCGCCGTGGCGGGCGGCAACAGCAGCCAGCGCGGTGGCGTGCTGGCGGCGGGCATCTCCATCATGGTCATCTACGTGCCGCAGTACTTCCGGGTGGTCCGCAACGCCACCATCAGCGTCCGGGAGGAGCCGTACGTCGAGGCGGCCCGTGCGCTGGGTGCCGCGCCGTCCGCGATCATGCGCCGATATGTGTTCGCCAACGTGATCCAGTCCGTGCCGATCATCGCGACCGTGAACGCCGGTGACGCCATCCTCACCCTGGCTGGACTGGGCTTCCTCGGCTTCGGGATCCCGCCGTCCGCCGCCGCCGAGTGGGGATACGACCTCAGCAAGGCGCTGGCGGACACCGCGGCCGGGATCTGGTGGACCGGAGTGTTCCCCGGTCTGGCCATCGTTCTGCTGGTGCTGGGCGCGAGCCTGGTCGGAGAGAGCCTGAACGACGTGCTGAACCCGCTGCTGCGAACCCGCCCGGCCCGGCCGATGGCCCGTGCTCCGCAGCGGGCTCGCCGCAGCGTGATCGAGCGCGAGGCGCTGAACCCGGATGACCGGCCGCCCAGTGGGCGGGAGCCACAATGAGCGCTCTGCCTCAACCGGTCAGCCCGGCCGATCGGCTCGGTGAGCTGGTTCTGTCGGTTCGCGACCTCCGGGTCTGGTACCCCGGGACCAAGGGCCCCAGCCAGGCGGTGGACGGCGTGAGCTTCGACCTGCATCGCGGGGAGGTGCTCGGACTGGTCGGCGAATCCGGTTGCGGCAAGTCGACTCTGGGCCGCGGCCTGCTGGGCCTGCTGCCACCGGGGGCCGCAGTGGACGGCCAGGCGATCTTCGAGGGCACCGACCTGATCACGCTGCCGCCCAGGGAGCGGCAGGCGCTGCGAGGTAGCGGCCTGGGGATGATCTTCCAGGAGCCGATGACCCGCCTGGACCCGCTGATGAGGATCAGCGATCACTTCATCGAGGCGATCAGATCGCACGAGCCCAAGCTGTCCAAGCGGGAGGCCGCAGGCCGGGCAACAGCGACGTTGCGATCGCTGGGCATCCCGCCCAGCCGGTTCAGCAACTACCCGCACGAGTTCTCCGGCGGCATGCGGCAGCGGATCATGATCGCCCTGGCGCTGGTGCTGAGCCCGCGGTTCATCGTCGCGGACGAGCCGACCACCGCCCTGGACGTGCTGGTGGAGGCGCAGATCCTGCGGATCCTGGCCGAGATCCGGCGCAGCTACGCCCCGGCCATGCTGCTGATCACCCATAACCTGGGCATCGTGGCCGAGACCTGTGATCGGGTGGCTGTCATGTACGCCGGGCGGATCGTCGAACAGGGGCCCGCCGAAGACATTTTCGAGTCACCCCGCCATCCGTACACCCGGGAGCTGCTCAGCTCGACCATCTCGCTCAGCACCCAGGCCCTGCACTCGATCCCAGGCTCTCCGCCCGATCTGGTCGACCCGCCGCCGGGCTGCCGTTTTCATCCGCGCTGCCCGGACGCGATGCAGATCTGCCGCGCCGAGCCCCCGGCCGAACTCAGTGACGCCGACCGCAGGGTGGAGTGCTGGCTGAGTGACGACCTGAGCCGTGCCACCCCCGATCAGATCGCTCCGCTGCGGCTCCGGGAGCGGGTGAGCGTGGCCGATGAAGCCTGAATCTCTTTCTTCGGCAACGGATTCTGTCAGCGGAACTGCTGGCTCCAGCGGCCAGCCGCTGCTCTCGGTCAAGGATCTGGAAGTTCACTTCGCGATCCGCAGGGGCGCGCTCTCGCGGGTGCTGGGCCGTTCGTCCGGGGTGGTCAGGGCGGTGGACGGGGTCAGCCTCGACCTGCACCGTGGTGAGGTGCTCGGGGTGGTGGGGGAGTCCGGTTCGGGCAAGTCCACCCTGGGCCGGGCTCTGCTCGGGCTGGTGGGCGCGACCGGGGGGCAGATCATCTACCAGGGCCGGGACCTGACCGGGCTGGCCGAATCCGCGCTGCGGCCGTTGCGCCGGCAGCTGCAAATGGTGTTTCAGGATCCGCATGCCTCGCTGAACCCGTCGATGACGATCGGAACGGCGATCGCCGATGCGCTGCGCATCCACGGCCTGGCTCCGGGCGACCGCACCGCCGCGGTGAACGCGGCGCTGGAGCGGGTGGGACTCAGCCCGCCGGAACGTTTCTCGGGAAGGTACCCGGCCGAACTGTCCGGCGGCCAGAAGCAGCGGGCGGTGATAGCGCGGGCCATCTCGCTGGGTCCGCAGCTGCTGGTCGCCGACGAGCCGATCTCGATGCTGGACATGAGCGTACGGGCGAAGATCCTTGGCCTGCTGGAAGAACTGCGCCGCGATCTGGGGCTGGCCTTCATCTACATCACCCACGACCTGGCCAGCGCCCGATTCTTCTGCGACCGGGTAGCGATCATGTATCTCGGCAAGGTGGTCGAGATCGGCCCAGCCGAGGAGATCTTCGCCAATCCCCGGCATCCGTACACCCAGGCGCTGCTGTCCGCCGTCCCCGATCCTGATCCGGCTCGCAAGCTGCCGCGCACCTTGCCTCGCGGCGAGGTACCGGACGCCGCCCAGCCACCGGCCGGCTGCTCGTTCCATCCGCGCTGCCCGCAGGCCTTCTCCCGGTGCGGCTGGGAGGGCCGGGACCTGCCCGCCATCCTGGATCAGCGCTGGTCGTCCATCGATCAGGACACCTTCGCGGCCGAGCAGGAGAAGCTGGGCGAACTGGAGGCCGTGCAGACCGAGCCGGGGCAGGCCCTGATCCGAGCCGAGAAGGGGTCGGCTCAGGATCTGCTGGCGGTGCTGGAGCAGGTCCGCGCCGACGACCCGGGCGAGCCGTTCTGGACCGGGGTCACCGCGATGCGCGCTGATTCCAGCGGGGTGGAGCTGACCCTGGCGCAGCCCGAAGAGCCCGTCCTGGTACCGGTCGCGGGCAGCGATGCCGAGGTCTCCTGCCACCTGTACCCCGGCTCCTGACCCTTCCCTGAC
>CALMAR010000049.1:1296-4219 GCA_937859855.1 uncultured Kineosporia sp. | reverse complement strand
GGCCGCCCGCGGGTTCTGGCTGACCTCGGGTTCACTGGCCTGTTCGGCTCCCCGGGTGAGCAGCCGCAGGTAAGGTCCATGACCAGGTAGCTCGACCGGAAGTCCTTGCGGAGTAGTGCTTTTCGCGCCCGCCGCGAAGGTCCGCTTGACGATGCGGTCCTCCAGCGAATGGTAGGCCAGGACCACGATCCGCCCGCCCGTAGCCAGGGCGTCCACCGCGGCCGGTACCGCCCGCTGCAGGATCTCCAGCTCGGAATTGACCTCGATCCGCAGAGCCTGGAAAGTGCGCTTGGCCGGGTTGCCGCCGGTCCGGCGGGTCGCGGCCGGCACGTTGTCGCGGACCAGCTCCACCAGCCGGGCACTGGTGCTGAACGGGCGCACCGCTCGCTCGCGCACGACCGCAGCGGCGATTCGCCGGGCGAACCGCTCCTCCCCGTAATCGTGCAGGATGCGAGCCAGCTCGGCGGCCGGATAGGTGTTCAGGACCTCCGCAGCAGTGATTCCGCTGGACCCGTTCATCCGCATGTCCAGCGGCGCATCCACCGCATAGGCGAAGCCGCGCCCGGCCTGATCCAGCTGCATCGACGACACACCCAGGTCCATCAGCACGGCCTGGATCCGGGCCCGGCTCAGGCGCTGCATCACGGCCGGGATCTGGTCGTACTCCGCCTGCACCAGTTCGGCTCGATCACCGAAGCCGGCCAGCCGGGCGGCGGCCAGCTCCAGCGCCTGCGGGTCGCGAGCGAGGCCGACCAACCGGGCCGGGGGGCATGGCCCGAGCTGGGCGGCGCTGTGGCCACCCCGGCCCACGGTGGCATCGATCACGACCGACCCGGCCGCCTGCAGCGCCGGGGCGAGCAGGTCCGTGCAGCGCCGCAGCAGCACGGGAATGTGCTGCTGGCTGGTCATCACGTCGTCCTCCGGTTCGGTGCTGCACTACTGGTTCGGCGGATTACGCCGGGTGGGGTCGGGTAGCACCTGGCTGACGATCCGGCGTCCAGGTCTCCATCCGCCTGCAGACTGGCTGGGCAGCGCGTGCCTGACACCGGGGAAGGTGCGTCAGGTCCGCGGCCAGCCAAGGACGTGCGGCTGGAGACCTCGTCGCCGGAGCGATCTGTGGTGCCTGCTGCGAGTTCAGAAGAGACCGGGGATCACCTCCTCGGCCTGTTCGGCGAACACCTGTTCCTGCTCGTTCAGGTACTGCTCCCAGGCGCTGGCATCCCAGATCTCGACCCGCTGGCCAGCGCCGATCACTGAGCAGTCCCGGCTCAGGCCCGCGTAGTGCCGTAGCGCAGCGGGAATGGTGATCCGCCCCTGCCCATCCACCGCTTCGTCGGACGCGCCGGAGAGGAACACCCTCAGATAGTCCCGCGCCTGTTTGCTGGTCACCGGCGCCTGCCGGAGCTGCTCGGCAAGCCGGGCGAACTCCGAGGCCGGGAACACGTACAGGCAACGCTCCTGCCCGCGGGTGACCACTACCCCTTCCCTCAGTTCATCCCTGAACTTCGCGGGGAGGATCATCCGCCCCTTGTCGTCCAGGCGCGGGGAGTGCGTACCGAGGAACACGGCTCACCTCCTCGCCCTGAGGCGGCGAGTTCTGGCGGCCCACCAGATTCCCCTCCCCGCTCCAAGGGTCCCCACATTACCCCACTTCTCTCCACGGTCAATCGAAACCCGGCCCCTGATTCCCCGGACAAGCCCACGATTGCCCAGGTCAACGAGGCGCGGATCTGGTGGAGGAAAATTCTGGCCGCCGCTTCCTGGGTCCACAGGCTCCCGGGATATACGTGACGAGATGAAAGGCAACGGGCACCGGCCGGCCACGATCCGCCCGGCGGTGGAAGAAAGTGGGGGGCGCTGTACAGCGGGCCGGCGTTTGAGAGACTGGTGACGCCCAAGCCCCAGACAGATGGTCCCGGACGGTGCTCAGCGGTTCCGGGGGCGGAGGATGCTCAGTGACGACATTGGCCGGACCCGCGGAACTCGAATATGTGACCCAAGCATCCAAGGCGATCACCACCGCCATCGAGACCGTGATCGAGGGCAAACCCGAAGTGGTGCGGCTGGCTGTCACGGTGATGCTGGCCGAGGGCCACCTGCTGGTCGAGGACGTGCCCGGAGTCGGCAAGACCATGCTGGCCAAGGCGCTGGCCAAAGCGGTCGACTGCTCGGTGCGCCGGATCCAGTTCACCCCCGACCTGCTGCCCAGTGACATCACCGGGGTCAGCGTCTACCGGCAGGAGCGGCACGACTTCGAGTTCAAGCCCGGCGCCGTCTTCGCCAACATCGTGGTCGGCGACGAGATCAACCGAGCCAGCCCGAAGACCCAGTCGGCGCTGCTCGAATGCATGGAGGAGCGACAGGTCACGGTTGACGCCAACACCCATGTGCTGCAGGCGCCGTTCCTGGTGATCGCCACCCAGAACCCGATCGAGATGGAGGGCACGTTCCCGTTGCCCGAGGCCCAGCGGGACCGCTTCATGGCCCGGATCTCGATGGGGTACCCCTCGCCGGGCGCCGAACTGGACATGCTCGAGCACCACTCCGGCCATGATCCGCTGGCCAGTCTGCAGCCGGCCGCCGACGGGCAGATGGTCCGGGCGCTCATCGATGTGACCCGTTCGATCTATGCCGCCGAGGCGGTCAAGGAATACGTCGTCGCCCTGGTCCGAGCGACCCGCACCTCGCCGGAACTGCGCCTGGGTGCCTCTCCCCGAGCGGCTCTGCACCTGCTCCGGGCGGCCAAGGCGTTCGCCGCGATGAACGGGCGCGGCCACGTGCTGCCGGACGACGTGCAGTTCCTGGCCGCGCCGGTGCTGGCCCATCGGCTCCTGCCCAGCGCCGAGACCCAGCTGGCCCGCCGCTCCCCCACCGACGTGATCAGCGGGATCGTGAGCCAGGTTCCGCTGCCCACCGGCCGGAG
>CALMAR010000049.1:0-1286 GCA_937859855.1 uncultured Kineosporia sp. | reverse complement strand
CGACCGGCTGTCGCAGGCGTCGGCGAAGGTCCGCCCGGCGCTGGCCGGCCTGACCACGCGCGGCCGGTCCTTCCTCTCGGCCGGAGCCGCGTCAGCCGCCTGCGCCCTCCTGCTCGGGCAGGAGGACCTGCTCCGGGTGGCGGTGCTGCTGGCGGCGCTGCCGATCGTCTGCACCCTGATGCTGGCCCGGGCGCACTATCGGATCGGGCTGACCCGGACCCTGCATCCGGACCGGGTGCAGGCCGGTGCACCGGTCCGGGTGCGGCTGGAGATGCAGAACCTGTCCCGGCTGAGCACCCGGATTCTGCTGGCCGAGGACAGGGTGCCGTTCGCGCTGGGGGCAGCCCCCCGGTTCGTCCTCGATCAGCTTCCGGGTAGCCAGCAGGCGGCGGTGACCTACTCGGTGCGCTCGCAGATCCGGGGCCGCTATCCGATCGGCCCGCTGCAGATCAAGGTGTCCGACCCGTTCGGAATGTGCGAGCTGACCCGGGGCTTCACCAGTACCCAGAGCGTCACCGTCACCCCGCCGATCTGGCCGCTCAGTTCGGTCGGCAGCGGCGGCTCGTGGGGTGGCAGCGGAGAGTCCCTGGCCCGCTCGGCGAGCGTGAGCGGAGAGGACGACACCAGCACCCGCGAGTACCGCGAAGGCGACGACCTGCGCCGGATCCACTGGCGTTCATCAGCCAAGAAGGGTGAGCTGATGGTCCGGCGCGAGGAGCAGCCCCGGCAGCTGCGGGTGTGCGTGCTCCTGGACGCCCGCGCCGACGGGCACCGCGGTGACGGCGTCGCGTCGTCCTTCGAATGGGCAGTCAGCTGCGCGGCCTCAGTCGCCGTCCATTACATCGGCCTGCAGCACGCGGTGGCGGTGGTGAGCAGTGGCGCGCCACCGGCCTACACCCGGATCGCCGCCGCCGAGGATTCCGCGCGGCTGATGGATCAGCTCGCGGTGATCCGGACCGGCCGGGCCAATCTGCTGGACGACGCGGTCGGCCAGCTGCGCCGGTCCCGGCCGGACGCCCTGACCGTGGCCATCCTGGGCGATCTGGACACCGAACAGGCGACCCGGCTGGCGGCGCTGGGCCGGGAGGGCTTTCCCGGCGTGGCGATCGTGATCAGGACCGCGGAGTGGGTGTCCGGCCCGGCGCGCCGGATCGCCCACCAGCCGAACGGGCTGAGCGTGCCCCAGGTCCTGCGACAGGGGAATTGGCTGGTCGGCGAGGCCGGATACGGACAGACACCGGCTCAGGTGTGGTCGGCTCTGACCGATCGGGCCGGTGGGCCGGCCC
>CALMAR010000048.1 GCA_937859855.1 uncultured Kineosporia sp. | reverse complement strand
GTCTCGTTCCCGGCCGCGGTCTACCGGACGCGTTGGTGGGCGGCCGGGGCGGCCGCCGGATCGCTCGTGGTCGCACTGGCGACGGCCATCTGGGTGGCTGGCAGCCCGCGGGTGCAGGCGGCGGTCGCCTCGCCCGAACGGATCCGGCAACTGGTCAGGAACGATTTCCAGGACTACTACAGCCAGAACGCGGCCACCAGCTTCGCCGCCCAGGTCTGGACCAACAACGCATGGGTTGCTGCTGTCTGCTTCATCCTCGGCATCACCGGGGCTGGCGTGGCTTACATCCTGCTCAGCAATGCCCTCAATATCGGCCTGATCGGCGGCCTGATGGCGGCCAACCACCGGCTCGGCCTGTTCTTCGGACTGATCACGCCGCACGGATTGCTCGAGTTGACAGCGGTTTTCGTTGCTGCAGGCTCTGGTCTGACGCTGTTCTGGGCCTGGATCGATCCCGGCCCGATGCCGCGCTCGCAAGCGGTGGCCCAGCGCGGCCGGTCGATGGTGACGATCGCCCTCGGCCTGGTCGCTGTGCTGCTGGTCTCCGGCCTGATCGAGGCCTTCGTGACCCCGTCGCCGTGGTCCACCTGGGCCCGGATCGGCATTGGGGCGATGGCCTGGCTTGGTTTCATGGGTTATGTGCGGTATTTCGGCCGGCCGGCGGTGCTGGCCGGTGAGACGGGCGACCTCGCCGCGGACATCAACGCAGAACTCCGCCCTGTGATTGGCTGATCACCTGGCGTTATGTGACTTGAAGTAATATCTTGCTCACGATTGGTCATATCCCATTTTTCAGGGAGGCAGAGTGAGCGAGATCCTGGATGTCGCCGACGGTTGGCACTTCCGGCCGGAGATCGCTTCCGCGGAGTTTCCCCGTACCGGCTGGGGTCATCGCGGGTACGACGAGGCCGCAGTGGACACATTCGTGCAGCGGACCGGCGATGAACTGGCTGCCGCCCAGGACCAGATCCAGGATCTGCGGCTGGAGGTGGACCGGCTGCATCGCTATATCCGGCGTCAGTGGGCTGCGGTCGCGGCCGCCGAGTCCCCTGATGTGGCGGGGGCGGAGCTGAACACTGCCTCACCGGCTGCTCAGGCCCGGGCGGTGCTGACCCAAGCGCAGGAGATCGCCGATCGCCGTCTGGCCGATGCCAGGAATCGGCTGGGTGAAGCGGACCGGCTGGCTGGTGAGCGGCTGGCGCAGGCCGATCAGCGGGCCGCCGATCTGCTGTCGCAGGCCGGCGATCTGGTCACTCGCCGGATCGGTGAGGCGGACGCCGCCGCAGCGCAGCGCCTGGACCGGGCTGATGCGATCGCCAACGAGGTGCTCAGAGATGCCCAGCAGGACGCCACGAAGAGGCGTGCTGCGGCTCAGGGGGACGCGAAGCGGCTGCTGGCCGTGGCCCGGTCGTGTTACGAGGACATCGTGATACGGGCTCACCGGCGGGCCGACCACGCCGCTGAGCTGGCACTGCACGAATACGAGGAGGCGGCCACGGAGACCGGGGACGCCGGACGGGCCCGGGCCGAACTGGAGATCAAGGCCGCCTATCTGCGAACTTTCGCCAAAGTTAGCCGGACCGCGCTGCAGGCGGCCCTGGACATCTCCGGCCGGGATTTCGACCGATTGCTCGGGGCTTCGGCCGCCGCCGAACCTGCCCGCACGATCACCAGCCTGGGCGCGGACCGGGAGGTGGAGGCGCTGGCCGATCGGGGTGATGATCCGGCCACTGATCGGTTCGCAGCTGCGCTGCCCGTGCTGCAGAGTCAGGTGCTGATCCTGCCCGGCGACGAGTTGGTCGAGGTGGCCCGAGTCAGCCCCTGAATGGTCAGATCTGAGTTCAGGCCCAGATCTGGGCCGGGCGACTGGTCATCACCGGATCGCCGAGCGACACGGTGTGGGTGAACCGGGTGCGCTTGAACGGGAGCATCACAGTCAGCGCCACCCCATCGTTGTGTTCCAGGGCGATCTGGATCTCGTGACGTCCGGCCGGATGAGTGACCACGGCCGCCGCGCACAGATAATCCCGCTTGTGCATCATGGCCGACCAGCAGAGGGCTTCCAGATCAAGGTTTTTCGGCACTTCGTCCTCGGGGATCACGGATTGGGTGCCGACCAGTTTGATCCCGCCGTCCCGCTTGATCCCGGCCGCGAAGGGAGGGAAATCGCCGTGTTTGGCCAGCTTGTTGGTGGCGAAGCCGGTGGCAGCGCGCAACAGGTCCTCCAGGTCGGTCCTGACCTGGAGGGCCGCCGAATCCGGCCAGGAGGTCACCTACGAAGATTGACATGTCAGGGCCGGGCGCGGTAGGTCCGATCCTCAGTCCTGGTCACGGTCCCGCCAGGCGTCCTCGACGATCCGCCGCGGATGCAGCCTCCTCAGGTTGGTCTCGGTCAGCTCGGGCGGAAGCTCAGCCTTCAGATCGGACATCGCTGAATCTGCCAGCGCACGAAGCTGCTTGATCAGCTTGGCCAGATCCGTGGCTGCCTTGGGCAATCGCTCGGGGCCGATCAGGAACAGCCCGATGACGCCGATCACCAGCATCTCGCCGAAGCCGAAATTCGAGAGCATGACGGATTACCCCTAACTTCTGATCTGCCGGAAGATCAGCAGCACGTTGAGTGCGGTCAGCAACACGGCCACGGCACTCATGAAGATGATCATGACGGGTCCATTCACATGCTCGCCCATCAGGCGTGGCCGGCTGGTGAGCACCAGCAGTGCCGTCAAGGCGAACGGAATGCCGAATGACAGGATCACCTGGCTGAGCACCAGCGCCCTGGTGGGATCCACGCCTGAGCAGAGCAGCACCAGGGCCGGGGCCATCGTGATCAGCCGGCGCAGCCACAACGGAATGCGTGCTCCGATGAAGCCCTCCATCACGATCTGCCCAGCGGCGGTTCCCACGCTGGAGGACGAGATGCCCGATGCGAGCAGAGCGGCGGCGAAAGCCAGAGCTGCTCCGCCGCCGACCATGGCACCCAGGCCGGTATGGACGTCAGCCAGGCTGAGCGCGGGGGAATTCTCTCCGTGATGGAACAGCCGGGCCGCCACCACCAGCATGCTCAGGTTCACCAATCCCGCCAGTCCCATCGCGATCGCGATGTCGAGGCGCTCCAGCCGGAGTACCCGCAGCCGCTGGGCCGGGTCCTGCAGCCGGAGCCGGTTGCTGGTCAAACCCGAATGCAGATAGATGGCGTGCGGCATGACGGTGGCGCCGATGATGCCGACCGCTAGCAGCAGCGTGGACGACCCGCCGAAGCTGGGAATCAGCCCGCTGGCGGCATCGTGAGCAGAGGGGGGCACCCGGAACGTGACGTAGCAGAAGCCGGCGCAGATCAAGGTCAGCAAGGCGCCGATGGCCAGTTCGAACGGGCGGTGGCCGCGCCGCTGCAATGACAGCACCACGAACGCGAGCACGGCCGTGATCGCCCCGGCCAGCGGCAGCGGCATCCCGAACAGAAGATTCAGGCCGATGGCGGCGCCGACGAATTCGGCCAGATCCGTGGCCATCGCCACCACTTCGGCCTGCAACCACATGGCTCCCGAGAGCCCGGCCGGGAGTGCTTCACGGCACAGCTGGGGCAAGCTCTTGCCGGTGACCACGCCCAGCTTGGCCGAGAGGAACTGGATCGGCATGGCCACCAGGTTGGCGGCCAGAACCACCCAGACCAGCCGGTATCCGGAGCTGGCTCCCCCCTGGAAGTTGGTGGCGAAGTTACCCGGGTCCACGTAAGCAATGGCCGCGACGAAGGCTGGGCCCAGCGCAGTGACGGCCCGGATGCGGCGAGGGAGCCGGACGTGCACGGCCGGCAGACGCACCGAAGGCACGTTGTCTGGCGCCTTCAAGGGCTGGACCAGGATTTCAGTCATCAGGCGTCTCCGATGCGGTGCGGTCTCGGGCGGGGGGCTCGATGAGTGGTGCCGGGACCGGCGGACCCGGAGCTGCCGCCACTGGTGCGCGGCGGCAGCCCCGGAGCTCGCCCTCAGGCGCTGGTGTTGAGCGATCCGTTGACGCCCTTGGGGAAGAACCCGCCCTTGGAGACACTGGCGCTGTTCAGGTAGACGATGTTCAGCACCTGTCCGTACGAGCGGCTGTAGGCGATTGCATTGCCGTCGGTCGGCGTGATGTTGTTGCCGCCCGCCGTGCCGATGCCCTGGTCGTCGTCGGTGCTGCCATCCAGGGAGTCGCGGGCGTCCGACAGCTTCTTGGTCTGGTCGGTCAGTCCCTTCTCTCCGAGCTGAGTGCGGATGGTCGCCGCGTGGTACGCCTCCACGGCCAGGATTCCGGCCGCCGCTTCCAGGTAGGTCTTGTTGGTGATCAGCGGAGCGGCGCCCTTGTACGCGGTCACGCCGACGTCCTCGAAGAGGAAGGCGGCGAGCAGAAAGTTGTCCTCGCTGGCGTACGGGTCGAAGGTCTGGCCCGAGGTGATCAGACCCGCTGCCTGGGCGGCGGCCGTGAAACTGTTCTGAATGTCGATCGCGGGCTGCGAGACGGCTGCTGAGCCCAGAGCTGTGCGCAGGAACTTGACGTGCGCCAGTTCATCGCCGGCGATCTCCCGGGCGTAGTCGCGGATCCGTGTGGTCTTGAACGGAACCTTCTTGCCGCCGGTGACTCCGCCCTGGGTGCCCGTGCCGCTGGTCAGGCTGCTGGACAGGCCAGTGCCGTTGACGGCGAAGGAGTAGAACTCGGCCTCGAGGTACTCCAGGTTCAGGGCGAAGTTCAGGATCGAGGAGTCGCTGGGCCCGTCGTCGGCCAGCGCGGATCCGGCGGGCAGCACACTGGCGCCGAGTACACCGAGACCCAGTGCTCCCGCGCTCTGCAGGAAGCGCCGCCGGTCAGTGTCGTTCTCGGCGCTTCGGGTGATCATTTCGGTGACGAGCTTCTTTCCGAACATCGTTGTGACTCCTTGGATTTGGTCGAATCGAATGGATCGGAACGGGATCGATGGGTAGCTATGAGCGACCGGCTGCGAGGTTGTCCTTCACGGAGCGGGGCCAGTGCTGGGCCAGCGGCCAGATGCCCGCCCCCAGACCACACCGTTGATAGTCATGACGTCCTCGGTTCTCGGGTTCAGCTGTTTGGGAAGCAAGCGGGACTGCTGCGGTGGGTGATTCTTGGTGCACTGACGGAGCCCGCCCGCGACAACGGGCTGGCTGCGCTGGTCCGCGGCTGGCGGCTGACTATGGGCTGGGCGGATGGCCCGGGTCGGATGAGGGGATGTCCGCTACAGCGCCGAGACCACCGAACATCCGCTGCCGGGCTGCTCTTCGGTCATGCATGGCCGCAACACCCCAGGCCAGGCCGAAGAGGACACAGAGCGGGAGGACCAGCGCCAGCATGGTGAAGGGATCCTGGCTCGGCGTCGCTCCGGCGGCGAAGACGACGATGCCGAAGACGATGTAGCGGCTCCAGCGCCGCAGGCGAACAGCGGGCAGAACGCCGGCCAGGTTCAGCATGATGATGAGTAACGGAAGCTCGAACGAAACACCGAAAACCAGCACCATGGCGGTGATGAAGGCCAGGTAACTGTTGAAGCTGAGAAGCGGCGCGACCCCGCCAGTGGCAAAACCGAGCAGGAACTCTAACCCCCGCGACATGGTGCTGTAGGCGAAAGCACATCCAGCGCAGAACAAGCCAACTGATAGCCCGGCGAACGTGAGAGCGTACCGGCGCTCATGCCGGTGCAGCGCTGGAGTGATGAAACGCCATGCCTGGTACAGCCACACCGGGGAGGACAGTACGACGCCCGCGTAGAGAGACAGAGTGAGGGTCAATTTGAAGGCGTCCAGCACCCCGGTGACGATGAGTGTGCAACGGCCCTGAAGTAGCCGAAAATGGCTGGGCAACTGGCAGTACGGCTGAGTGAGAGCACGGAGTATGGCCGGATGGAACGTGAACGAGATGACCGTTCCGGCCAGCACTGCGCCCATCGAGATCACGGCCCGGTGGCGGAATTCACGTAGGTACGTGATCCAGGGCATCGCGTCGAGCAGACCGGCATCCGGCTTCAGATTCGCTGACGAGGCAGTGGTCATGGCGGCCTCCGAGGCGCTCAGGCTCGGCTGTTGAGACCATGTCCACTGGGAACCTCAGCCGCGTCGGCTGGAACCACCGGGGCAACCGGATCATCTGCAAATATGGGCGCGACAATGGTTTTGGTCGGAAGTACTGGCGCCTCCAAGGGAGGAGAATCCGGCTGGTCCCTGGTCTCCTTCAGTTCTCGCTTCAGGATGCGGACCGAGGCGCCCAGCGAGCGGGCAGCGTCAGGCAGTCGCTTGGCTCCGAAGAACAGGACGAAAACGGCGGCGACGAAAAGCAGATGCCAGGGTCCGAGGATGTCCACAATGAATCCTTTGGTGGATGGCTGAGGTGCTTACCCACCGAATTCGGAGATGTGGGCTACGTCGGATTGGGCAGGATCACAATAATTTTCACGTTCATCTCAGCCGAAACAGCCTTCTGGGTCATATGTCTGAATTGTTCGGAACGGTGACTGCCAGCGCCCGCCACGTCATGAATGCCCATGACTACTAGGAGTTTTGATCCACCAGCCAGTCCGACCCGGTGCCCTCGGTCAACCGGTTCGCTTCGTCTGGCCCCCAGGAGCCGGGCGCGTACGAGTGGACCGGCGGCATGTTATCCAGAAGGGGCTGGCCGGCGGTCCAGGCTGACTCCAGGCCCGCGCTGCTGGTAAACAGCGAGCGATCGCCGTGCATCACGTCGTTCAGCAGGGCAACATACGGCGGTAGCGGGTCGGCGTCCGCCACGTCCTGGAGTTCAAGTCGCTGAGTGGCCGAGGCCACCGAGAGTCCAGCACCCGGCCGCTTCAGCACCAGCGTCCACTCGATCCAGCCTGATCCGGCCAGCGAGATGCTGATTGCGTTGACCCCCGGCTGGACGCCGTCCATATGCTCCAGGGGGCCTTTCACCGGCCTCAGGATCAGGCTGACCCGCTGGGCGCTCACCGCCATCTGCTTGCCGGTGCGCAACAGGAACGGCACGCCCCGCCAGCGATCCGTATCGACCCAGAGCCTCGCCGCCACGAATGTGTCCGTGGCCGAGTCCTTGGCCACGCCAGCCGTCTGCTGGTAACCGTCGTACTGGCCGAGCACCACGTCATCCGGGTCCAGCGGCCGGAAGGACGAGATCACCGACTCGCGAGCGGCCTGCAGGTCGGTGGCGCTCATGCTGGCCGGTGGTTCCATCGCCACTTCGGCCGCGACCTGAAACAGATGGCTGACCAGCATGTCCTTGACCGCGCCGGTGGCATCGTAAAACTCAGCCCGGTCGGCGATGTCCAGCGTTTCCGGGACGTCGATCTGGACCGCGGCAACGTGGGTCTGGTTCCAGATGCCCTCGAAGATCTGATTGGCGAACCGCAGCACGTGCAGATCCTGGGTGCCCTCTTTGCCCAGGAAGTGGTCGATCCGGAACACCTGGTCCTCGGACAGCACCGACAGCACCGTCTGATCCAGCTGCCGGAAACTCTCCAGCGATGTGCCGTAGGGCTTCTCGAACACCACCCGGGTCCGCTCTCCGGCCAGACCGTGCTCGGTCAGCGCCTTGGCGTTCTCCTCGAAGGCGACCGGTGGAACGGCCAGGTAGTGGATCAGCTGGGTCTCTCCTGGCGCCGGGTCGATGTCCTTGACCGCGGCCTTGATCACGTCCAGCAGGCTGCCCGGGTTCTCGGTGTCGAAGCCACCCCCGGCGAACAGGAGGTTCTGCTCGAATGTGCTCCAGGCGTCGCCCTCGGGCTGGGTGCCGAACTCGTCGAGCACATCGTGCACGTGAGAACGGAAATCTTCGTGTGAGACGTCGCCACGGCCATTGCCGATCAGCCGCCACTCATCCGGCAGCAGGCCCTTGAGATGAAGGGTGAAGAAGGCGGGGATCACCATGCGCTTGGCCAGGTCCCCGGTGGCGCCGAACAGCACGAAAATGGTGGGTGGCTGAGACATCCCTGCAGTCTGACAGGCGCATAGCCTGATCGCATGATCAGCACTCAGCAGTTGCGGGATCGGGCCCGGGCGGCCCTGGAGTCCTGCGGGGTCGTTCTGGATCAGGCCCCCGCCTTGCCGGTCCCGGCCCGGACGCCGATTACCGGTGAACCACTGTTCGATGTTCCCGGTGCTGCCCGGGCAGACGTCGAAGAGGCGATCGACACCGCCCACGAGGCGTTCCTGATCTGGCGCACCGTGCCGGCGCCGGTGCGCGGAGCGCTGATCAAGCGGTACGCCGCGTCGCTGGCGGAGCACAAGGAGCAGCTGGCCGACCTGATCACCGTCGAAGTGGGCAAGATCCGGACCGAGGCGCTGGGCGAGGTCCAGGAGATGATCGACATCTGCGATTTCGCGGTTGGGCTGTCCCGGCAGCTGGACGGGCGCACCCTGCCCTCGGAGCGCCCGGGGCATCGGCTGATGGAGACCTGGCACCCGCTGGGTGTGGTCGCGGTGATCTCGGCGTTCAACTTCCCGGCCGCGGTCTGGTCGTGGAACGCGGCGATCGCGCTGGTCTGCGGGGACACGGTGGTGTGGAAGCCCTCGCCGTCCGGCGCGCTGACCGCACTGGCCTGCTCGTCGCTGCTGGATCGGGCGGCGGCCGACGCCGGGGCGCCAGCTCATCTGAATGTGCTGGTGATCTCGACTCCTGACGCCGCCGCCCCGCTGCTGGAGTCACCGCTGGTTCCGCTGGTCAGCGCGACCGGCTCAGAACGGATGGGAGCGCAGATCGCGCCCCAGGTGGCTGCCCGGCTGGGCCGGACCATCCTGGAATTGGGCGGCAACAACGCGTGCGTCGTGACCGCTTCGGCCGACCTGGATCTGGCAGTGCGCGGGATCGTGTTCGCAGCCGCTGGCACCGCCGGGCAGCGATGCACCACGATGCGCCGGGTGATCGCGCACGAATCGATCGCTGTTGAGCTGATTCAGCGGATATCGGCCGTTTATGAACGTCTTTCGATCGGCGACCCGTTCGATCAGGAAACCCTGGTTGGCCCGTTGATCAGTTCGGCGGCGGGTGCGGCGATGCGCACAGCGGTCGAGGAAGCGGTTACGGACGGCGGAACGTTAGTGACAGGCGGTTGCCGGCAACGCCTCGACGGCGCCCCCGGCGGATGCTATGTCCGGCCGGCCCTGGTGCGGATGCCCCGGCAGAGCGAGGTCGTGATGCGAGAGACTTTCGCGCCGATCCTGTACGTGCTGACGTATTCCACCTTCGAGGCCGCAGTCGCGATGCACAACGCCGTGCCACAAGGACTTTCCTCGTCGATCTTCACGACGGACGTGCGTGAGGCGGAAGCTTTCATGGCTGCCGACGGCTCCGACTGTGGCATCGTCAATGTGAATATCGGTACCTCCGGCGCAGAGGTCGGTGGCGCCTTCGGCGGTGAGAAGACGTCCGGCGGCGGACGGGAATCGGGCTCCGATGCCTGGCGGGCCTACATGCGCCGGGCCACCAACACGATCAACTACTCCCGGGACCTGCCGCTGGCCCAGGGCGTCCACTTCGAGTAGTCCGCGGCTTGCTTGGCGCCGGGCAGCTCTGGCCGAACCTGCTGGCAATCCCTAGACGATGTTCATCTCGAGCGGACCGGCGGGTGCGTCGAATCGCTCTACGTCGAAGGCGGCGATGTCCAGGAACGGCTCGCGCTCAAGGTAGAGATCGGCGACCAGTTCACCCGCCGCCGGAGCCTGCAGGAACCCGTGCCCGGAGAAGCCGGTGGCGTAATAGAAGTTCTCGACCGCCCGCGACCGCCCGATCAGGGCATTCGAGTCCGGCGTCTGCTCATACAACCCGGCCCAGCCGTGCACCAGGGGCACATCGGCCAGGCCGGGAACGCACCTGGTGGCGGCGGCTCGCAGAGCCGGCAGCCAGTACTCGTCGTAGCTGGTGCCGAAGCCAGCGGACTGATCGTGATCCGACATCCCGAACAGCAACCCATGGCCGGCGTTGTGGACGTAGAAGGTCGTGCCGAAGTCGATGGTGAACGGCATCGTGGGCGGCGTCGGCGACAGGGACGGTGTCAGCGCGATCTGCCGGCGGATCGGCTGCACCGGCAGCGGCACTGCGGCCATTGCCCCCACCGGCCCCGACCAGGCCCCGGCGGCACACACCAGCGCATCGGTCCCGATCGGCCCGGCATCGGTGTGCACCACGGTGACCTGCCGATCGGCCACGTCGATCCCGTTCACCGTGGTCCGGGTCAGGATCCGCACTCCGAGCGCGCTGGCTGCCCCGGCATAACCCTGGACCACCGAAAGCGGATGAGCGTACCCGTCCTGCGGTGAGAATGCGCAGGCCACAACGCCTTCCGGGGACAGGAACGGGTTCAGCTCCCGCGCCTGCGCCGGTGACACGAGCCGGCTCGGCACGCCCAGCCGGTTCTGCATCGCGATGCTGGCGGCGAACGCGGCCACCTCGGCATCGGTCCGCAGCGCGAACAGGTAGCCCACCTGATGCAGATCGATGTCGCGGCCGACCTCCTGCTCGAACCGCTCGAACGCCCGCAGACTTCGCGCTCCCAGCACGACATTCGGCTCAGCCGAGAATTGCGCACGGATCCCGCCGAGCGGCTTGCCGGATGACCCACATCCCAGAGTGCGCGATTCCAGCAGCACAACGTCCGTCACCCCCGCCCGGGCCAGGTGCCAGGCGATGCTGGTGCCCATCACCCCGCCGCCGATGATCACCACCTCGGCATGACCGGGCAGCTGACCGGCAGGGACAGTCACAGCCGCCCAGCCGCTTTCAACGTCAGATACAGGTCGGCCAGCCGGGGTGGCAGCTCATCCGGAGCGGCGTCAATCACCTCTACGCCCAGCCGGCGCAGCTGTGCGGTCACCGCCTGCCGGTCCAGATTCGCCCCGGCCCCGGCGGCCGCGCCGTACACCGCCTAGGCGTCGCCGCGCCCCGACGCCCGCTCAGCCCCACGCGGGGCGGCCCCCGCCCCCCCCCCCCCCGCCCCGGCACGCCAGCGCAGCCACTCGCGGGTCGGCGACCGACGCCACCACCACCAGGTGCCTGGCCACCAGCCGCGGAAGCACCGGTAGCAGGCCCTCTTCCACCGCGGCGGCCTCCAGCGAGGTGAGCAGGACGATCAGCGAGCGGCGCCGAGCTGTGCTGAGCGCCATCGCCGCGATCATCGACCAGTCGGCCTCGATCAGGCTGGGCTCCAGCGGAGCCATCGCATTCACCAGCCGGGCCAGCAGTTCGGTCCGGGACGCACCTTCGACCCGGGCTCGTAGCCGCCGATCCACCGCGAGCAGGTCCACCCGGTCACCAGCGTGGGCGGCCAGTACAGCCAGCAGCAGCGCCGAATCCATCGCCGCGTCCAGCCGTGGCCCCGAACCGACCCGGGCCGCGGAGGTCCGAGAGGTGTCCAGCAGGATCAGCACCCGTCGATCCCGTTCCGGGCGCCAGGTCCGCACCACGACGGCCTGGCGCCGGGCGGTGGCGCGCCAGTCGATCGAGCGAACGTCGTCCCCGGCCACGTAGTCCCGCAACGTGTCGAACTCCGTGCCCTGACCGCGCACCATCACCGCCGCCCGCCCGTCCAGCTCCCGCAGCCGGGCCAGCTTGGACGGCAGGTGCTTGCGCGCTCCGAACGGCGGGAGCACCCGGACCGATCCGGCCGCGGGTCGCGATCGTTGCCTCGCGGCCAGCCCGAATGGTCCGGCCGCGCGGATGGTGACGGCGAAGACCTTCCGATCGCCGCGCCGATCCGGCTGCAGAAGTGTGACCACCCGGACTCGTTCACCCGCACCGAGGTCCACCGGCTGGCGGGCTGGGCTCGGATGGGCCGACGGCTGCCAGCCATCCCGGACGGTGCCCCGGATCCGCCGGGTGCCGGTGTTGGCCAGAAGCACCGGCACCGCGATGCTGTCTCCCAGCCGGACGGCGGGCGGGGGCTCACGGATCACGACGACGTCCTTGACCCGCCCCGCCAGCGCGACGTCGGCCGCGACCGCCAGCAGGATGAACAGGGCGCAGGCTGCGAAGGTGAGCAGGCCGGGAAGAAGGACGATCGGCACCAGGCCAGCCACGGCCAGCAGGGCGGCTCTTCCAGTGACAGCCACCGGGCCAGACCCTAACGCGGCACCGGAACGGCGGCCAGTACGCTGTCCAGCACTCCGTCGGTGGTGACGCCGTCCATCTCGGCGTCCGTCCGCAGCTGGATCCGATGCCGGAGGGTGGGCCGGGCCAGCGCCTTCACGTCATCCGGGGTCACGTAGGTGCGGCCGGACAACCAGGCCCAGGCCCGGCTGGTGGCCAGCAGCGCAGTGGCGCCACGCGGTGACACGCCCATCGCCAGTGATGGCGACTGCCGGGTGGCCCGGGCGATGTCGACTATGTAGGCCAGCACATCGCCGGACAGCGAAACCTGTTGCACCGCCCGGGAACCGGCGGCCAGATCGGCCGGCCCGGCCACCGGGTGCAATCCGGCCGCGGTCAGGTCCTGAGGGTCGAATCCCTGGCTGTGCCGGAGCAGGACCTCACGTTCGGCATCCCGCTCCGGCAGCGGCATGCTCAACTTGAGCAGGAACCGGTCGAGCTGGGCCTCGGGCAGAGGGTAGGTGCCCTCGTACTCGATCGGGTTCTGGGTCGCGCAGACGACGAAAGGGTCGGGCAGCGGCCGGGGACGGCCGTCGATGCTGACCTGCCGCTCCTGCATCGCCTCCAGCAGCGCGGCCTGGGTCTTCGGCGGCGTCCGGTTGATCTCGTCGGCGAGCAGGAGGTTGGTGAACACCGGGCCTTCCCGGAAGGAGAACTCGCTGCTGTGGTTGTCGAACACCAGCGATCCGGTGATGTCACCGGGCATCAGGTCGGAGGTGAACTGCACCCGGCTGGTGTCCAGCCGCAAGGACGCCGCCAGCGCCCGCACCAGCAGCGTCTTGGCCACCCCGGGAACGCCTTCCAGCAGCACGTGGCCCCGGCACAGCAGGGCGATCACCAGCCCGGTCACTGCCGCCTCCTGGCCGACCACCGCTTTGCTCACCTCGCGGCGCACCTGCATCAGCGCGTCCCGGGCCTGCTGGGCATCCTCCACCAGAGCAGGCGAATTCTCGTACTCAGTCACGATTGTCGTTCTCCTGCCGAGACGGTGCGATGGTCGAGCCGTGGTCCGAGCAGACGTTCCAGTTCATCCAGCCGGTCGGCCAGCCTCACCAGATCGAGGTCGGATCCGGGTTCGGGCCCGATCAGGATCTGCTCGACGTCCTGCTCGCTGCGGCCGGTCGCGTCCCAGATCAGCTTTACCAGCTGCGCCGGGGTGGCCGTCTCCGGAGCGGCCAAGCGCCGGGCCATCCGGCGC
>CALMAR010000047.1 GCA_937859855.1 uncultured Kineosporia sp. | reverse complement strand
GGCTGTGACGGCGCAGTCGGCGCTGGCGCAGCTGGCGACGAAGGGCCGGGCCCCGAAGACGGGATATGAGCGGGCCGCCTTCGGCCCGGCCTGGGCAGATGTCGATCACAACAGCTGCGATACCCGCAACGATGTGCTGCGCCGCGATCTGACGCAGGTCACCCTCAGGCCGGGCACGCACGGGTGCATGGTCACCTCGGGCGCGCTGACGGACCCCTACACCGGGTCGTTGATCGGGTTCGTGCGCGGCGTCAGGACCTCCGGCCAGGTGCAGATTGATCACGTGGTGTCCCTCGGGGATGCCTGGCAGACCGGCGCTCAGGCCTGGACCCCAGCCAGACGGCGCGACTTCGCCAACGACCCGCTCAACCTGCTCGCCGTGGATCGCCACGAGAACGAAAGCAAGCAGGACGCTGACATCGCCACGTGGCGGCCACCGAGCCGCAGCTTCTGGTGCGCCTACGTGGCCCGTCAGGTCGCGGTCAAACGCCGGTACGGACTATGGGTCAAGCCCGCCGAACGCGCGGCGGCTGAGGGCATTCTGCTGCGCTGTCCTGGGCAGCTGCTGCCCGAAGGAACGGGGCGCGTCGATCGAGCCTCCCAGTGAGGCTGCTAGCCCGTCGCGCGCCACCGCATCAGGTCTGTCTGCGCTGCGGGCCGCCGGAGCTCATCAACGGCCTTGGGACTGGCCGTCGTGCCCGATGAACTTCGACCGCGACACGGGGCAGGAAGGCGATCGCCGGCCAGCCACTGAAGCAGCGTTCGCCTGGCTCTGCGTGACACCGAGGGCAGTGATTCGCCAGCGCGGTGGCCCGGCCGCCCAGATGAGCTGCGAACCTGCGCGCGCTCATCCAGGCATACACGGTTGCCACCCCCGCGGCCGCGGCGAACGCGGAGTTGACCGCTCGGGGCGCTCCCGAGGTGAGACCAGCACCGATCGCTGCGGCGAGCATGGCGACTCCACCGGTGGCGAGCCGTCCGGGCAGCGCTCTGCGGGCCTCGGCTTACTGGTGGCGAGAGACCCGGATCTGCTCTCCCTCGACGTCGATTCGTCGCGTCGACGGCCTTGCGGTGACGCCACCCCAGAGACGGGATGTGCCAGCATGACGCTCCTCTCAGGGGCACCGGCGGCTGGTGCCGGCGGGGGGCGGTGTGCCGCTGTGGCGTTGTCCCAGCGGTAGGTGGCCGCTGCTTGGTGTGCTCGAGGCCTGGGCCTCGAGCAGGCCGACGGCGAACGGCAGCGCCTGAGGGTTGACGTCCGCGCCGATGTAGCGAAGCCGCAGGGCATGGCTGGCGAGGGCTGCGGTCCCGCCGCCGAAGAACGGGTCCGCGACGAGGTCAGGACGGCCCGTGCGGTCCGTTCCAGCGGGCAGCAGCTGGGGTGAGGGTCGTGTCAGCGCGGCGATGAGCCGCTGCACCAGACGAACCGGCAGCATGTTGCGGTACCGGGTGGTCCCGGCCCGGTGCTGGACCCGGCCAACGTCTCCGATGGGCCACAGGTCCAGCGGATACTCCCGGCCGCTGCGCGCCTTCGGCAGGTCCGGCGGCGGCGTGAAGACCCGCCGCGGGGACGGCGCCGGACCAGAGCACATGATGGTGGCGGTCCAGTGCGCATGGGCGAACCGGCGGGTCGTGCGCAGTGCGAACACCTTCCCGATGGCCAGGGAATTGCAGTAGGTGAGCCCGGCGAGCTCGGCCAGAACCTGAACCCATGCCGCCTGCTGTGGGCCGGTGACGGCGCACAGGTACCCGCCCGGCCGTATCGCACCAGCAGCTGCGCTCACCCAGGCCGCCGTGAAGGCGCGGTAATCCGCCGGCGGAACGTCGACGTAGCCGGGCACGAGGTGCCGCTCGCGATCGATCGCGCCGCTGGTGCGGGCAGCCGTGTCCACCCGCAATCCCGCGCCCTGGCCCAGACCGTAGGGAGGGTCGGCGAAGACAAGATCAACAGGTTCGTCGATGCCGTTGAGGAGATCGACAGCGGTCGAGACGCGCAGCTCGACATCTGCTCCGGCCAGTGAGACCAGCACGGCCGCTCGCGGGTGTTCGGGGGTCCCGTCGAGGATCCACAGCCCGTCACCGATTCGCTGCGCGGTCCCTTGCCTGCGCATGGTCTGCAGCAGTCCTCGGACCCGGCGGCGCCAGCGCGTGTCCTGAGCGCCATGCACGACGTCGCGGCCCCCCTCGCGGCCGGCTGCGGCGGTCGGTTCCACCAGCGCGTACAGGGCATCGAGAGTGAAAGCGCCGTTCAGCGCTGAGAGGACGGCGCGTTCCGTCGTGTCGTCGCGCCCCTGGTCGACTCGCGTTCGGGTCTGCCGCACGGGGAGGCTGGTTGTGCTCATGCCGACAGCGCCGCCCGGGTTGCTGCGGCGGCGCGGTGGTCCTGGACAGCTTCGGTCAGACGGGCCCGGGCTCGGCTGCACCGCTGCCGCAGCGCGGCGGGTCTGATCCCAAGCTCGGCGGCGACAGCATCGGAGGCGACTGGCTTGCCGTCGGGCCGGTCCATGTAGACCCGGGCCAGCAGGGTGGCGTCCTGACTGGTGATCACGTCGAGTCTGCGGGCCCATTCCAGGACGTCGGGCAGGTCGGCCTCCTGGCGCACTTCGCCCTCAACGAGGTCAACGACCTGGCTGTCGTTACCGGCTGGAATCTGCCGGTGGGTTCGGCGTGTCCAGTCGGCGTGCAGGCCAGGTCCCACAAGTGGGTTCTCTTCTTCATCGGCTTCGTCGAAGTCGTAGCCGAATCCAGGGTTCAGGCAGCCCGTGCTGGTTACGCGTGCGTTGGAGGTCTCGTTCTCGACGACCTGCTGCATCCGGTCGCGCTGCCTGGTTAACCGGCTGAGGGTGTCCAAGGTCAGCTGGGCGCGGACATTGTGCGTGCGCCGCTGGACCGGGTAGGTGGTCAGGAGGTCCCAGAACTCGCTGACCGTGATGTGTTCACGTTCCTCGTACCAGGCGGCGATCCGCCAGCCGCCGCCGCCGAAGGTGACGCTGGGCGGCAGCTTCAACCGAACCCGGCGGGTCATGCCACCCAGCTGCGGCAGCAGCACCTGCAACAAGATCCTGCCCGCGAGTTGCTGACCGTCCTGGGCAAGCCGGATCAGAGCCAGCAGCATCAGGTCGGCCCCATCGTCATCGGCGTCGTCGACGGCGTCGACAAGATCGCCCGGGCGGTCGTAACCGGCCAGTGCGGGTTCTCGCGGCGCCCACATCCGGATGGTCGTCTGCGTGCTGCGCACAGCGTTGAGCTGGATCCATTCCTGGATCAGTGACCGGTACAGCGGGGAGGTAACCCGCGGCGGGTAATGGTCGTGATACCGGAAGGCCGAAGTCATGAGTCGCTGCTCCGTGGGTCTGGCTGGGTGACGATCTGCCCATCACGGTCCGCAGGAACCCTTGACAAAAGTCTTGCTCAATCGCCGTGAACTGGAATTTCTCCAGCGATCTATCTGGCCCCTACAGGTGGACTCAGAGCCGGCCGGCCCACCATCGCCGGCCGTCGAGCCGCCTTTTCCACCCGCAGCCGGTCACAACTGCGGCTGGCGGGCACCTACCTCTTGACATGAACGACCCCACAGATTGAGGAGGGCGCCCAGATGAGCGACGAGGCCGCTGATCGGGAGCTGCAGCACACCGGCCAAGCTGGTGAAGACCGTTTTGCCCAGGACGAAATCGTCCGGGTCATCGCTGGTCTGGCGGCTCAGCCACTGGACCAGCACAACGTCGAACGGATGCGCCGTGCACTGGCGGCGGAGCCGGCGTCCAG
>CALMAR010000046.1 GCA_937859855.1 uncultured Kineosporia sp. | reverse complement strand
CCAGCACCCGCCTCACCGAAGGAGCCGGAGCCCGCCTAGCCGGAACCTTCACCCGGGCGACTCGCTCATTGAACGAGCTGCGGACGCCAAGCGGCGTGACGATCGACAGAACGACGATCAGGACCACACTGAGTGCCCAGCGTCAGGCGCGCCATGTGCTTGGGGCGCGCGCGCATACGCCGGTGGTGGCTATTTTCACGCATCCGAAGATGCGCAGAGGGTGCTCGATAACTTTCACAATGGCAATGCGGAGGTATTGGGGATGAAAGGGAACGACGTCGTGGTCAAAGACTCGAGTGTCCTTGGGTTCAATCACAATCCTGGGGCAGGCTATCCTCATCAGCCTACCAATATATTCTTCATCAAGGGCACATCGTCGCCGAGCGTTGTGCCATACAACCCGGGATGGAAACCGTGAGTCTGCCGACCGTTGATGATCCCGGCCGCGCACCGGTCTGGGAGAACTACCTCGTTGCTCAAGCGGTACAAGCTTCCTTGGGACTGATTCCCGAAAGCACACTTGCTTTTGGTATCGAGGTGTCCGGCAGCACGGTGAAATTGCTGTTTCAGATACATGAGATGAGCGAATCAACTGCCGCCGACATAGAAGAGATCGTCAGCGAGATGGAATCACTCGTTGGCCAGGAGGTCTACGTTCATGAAACCCACGAAATACGCTCCGAGCGATCGGTCAGTACCGATTCCAAGGTGCGCTGGATTTATTTGATCCATCTGTGAAAAGGGCTTGCTGGGCGTGGATCACGCAGCTTCGCCGCTCGCGAACCATCTGGCGGATGGACAGCCGCTAAGGTTCCTGTGCCGACACGCCCGGCATCTTCACGTTTAACTCTGTAGGTTCGGCCCATCGAGCGGCACGTCGTTACCAGAATTGCAGACTGGATGACGACAGGGCGCCTGCGCCAGCCGGCATCCACATTTACGCGGGATTGGCGTAGTGGATGTCGCGGAGTCCCAGCCAATTCAGCGCTTCTTCAATCTGGCCGAACCGCGGCAGTTGCGCGAGCCGGCTGTTCCAGAGATATAGATCATGGCGCCACGCTGAGGTGAACTCGGCCAGGTTGTCCGGAGTGATTCCGTTCAGCGTCTCGCGCGCCGCCTCGATCGAACGCAACACCCGGATGATCTCGTGACCGTCGGCCGTGGTGGCGTGACCCTCTTGGCGGCGGCGCCAGAGCCGTCGCTCAATGTGGCGGAGCATATAGCGGCGTTCGTGCATCACCTCGGGCCAGTAGGACGGCAGGCAGGCGACCAGAACGGATCTTCCTTCATGCACAAGGGCCATCAGGCCTTCGGCCAGTATGTCGCCGAACTCCTCCCGGCTCGCACGTTCCGGATCATCGAAAGGGTGGTAGGCCAGCTGGTCGACGTCGTCGACCCAGCCAACCTGGCTCGTGATGATGAAGTCGTGCATGAACAGCCAGTCCTCGTTGTACACGGCCGGATAGAAAGGGAGCCGACCCCGCAAGTGCACCAGCAGCGCTCCGCCCGCTACAAAGACGTCCTGCAGCTCACCCGAAGCTCTGAGGGCATGACAGACCACCGAGTTGTCCGGGTAATGGCGGGCCCGCCAACCGGCAACACGAGGACCATCGACTCGTACGTTCCCCACCGCACCCTGAACGGCATGACTGTCGAGATTGGGAATGTCGTCGTCCAGGAACAGCACCCGTGTCCAGTCCAGCATTCGAGCAACGAGCAATCCGATGTTCCGCTTCAGCGAGCGATCCACAAAGGCGGGTGAGCGGCCCGGCGCCCACATCATGGTGGTCAGCTTGAGTGGGCCATTGAGGGCCCAAGGCGTCACCCGAACGGCAACCCCGCCCGGAGCGGACATTCTCCCGGCCACCTCAGCTACCGACGAGTTCTGATTGCTGAGGACAATCAGATGGCAGTTGAGATTTTTGGCCAGCCCGGCCGCCGCGTCGACATGATCGGCGGTGCGATGGCTCGGAACGATAATGGCGTCCAGCGGCAACGGATCTTGGCGGTCATAGCAGTTGACCAGCAGATTGTTGTGCGAGGAACGCAGCCGGAAACGCGCAGGGGGCCACGTCTCCCCACGTCGTTCCGGCACGGACGAGTCCCCCTTGGCACACAGGCTTCAGAACGGACAGGTGATATCCGCACACCCAGGATTGTCCGTAATGCCGTGCGCTTTGAACAGCGCCCGCGCTTACCGCCGTTAACGTGCTCCGCTCAGCAGATCTTCAGCAGCAGGCCAGGAGGCGCCTCGCCAGCGGCAAACGCCTTGAGCGTTGTGGTCCGGTCATCACCTTGCACAGCCTTGGCCAGTTTTTTCAAGTGCACAGACCAGTCCGGGCCGTCCGAACGCCAACTTCGCACGAAATCGATGATCTGATCTGCCTGAGCTTGGGACTGGACGCTCAAGGATGCCCTGAGGGCTTGGGTGATCTTGGCCTTCTCTCTGGGGGGCAGATTAGCGTTCCGGCCACTCAGCGACTTATTAACACGCCGGATCATCTTGCCGCGAATTCGAATAGACCTGTTCCAGAACAAGCGAGAATTGGCCCTGTTCATAGCCCTAGTACCGTGATCTTCAAGGAGATTCATCATTCCCTCACCAAGGATGTCTCCAAGTTCTTCGCCCCTCGCGCGACTCTGTACAAAGGGTTCATATTTCTGCTGCCGGACGGATCCGGCCACTGAAAGAGTCTGATGCGGCCGCTTAGATTTTACCGCGCAAGCAATCATGAACAACCAGTCTTCGTTATATATGTTCGGAAAGAATGGAGCCTGTTCGCACCTGACCAGCATGGCGCCGCTACCCGGGAAAACTCCTTGAGCCAGACCGGATACGGATCGGGCGTGCCCAACCACTGAGTTGTCATTGAAATCGCGGGATTCCCACCCGATTACTTTTAGATCAGGACTGGATGCGAACACTGCCATGGCCGCACGAAGACTGCTCACCGTCAATGTCGAGTAAGCGTCAGCAGTCTTTTTGTGGCTTGGAAAAACATCATCATCCATGAACAGTATCGCTCGCCAGGACATGGCCGCCGCCAGCGCCAGGCCGAGGTTGCGTTTGCGGCTGACATCGTTGCTTCGATTCTGCACGCCCAAAGGGTGCTGATCCGTTGAAAGCCGGGGCAGCCAGTCGGGCGCCATCGAGTTGGAATTGACGCAGATCAGCTGTCCGTCAGACAGTTGCTTATCCAGCTTCTTACGATAATGCTGGGCTGACGCGTCCTTGCTGCACATCAGAACGAGGTAGCAACCCGTGTTACGGGCCAACTGAACAGCAAACTCGATGCCGCGGACGGTCGAGTCATGAGGCCGAGACGTGGGAACAATGATGGCATCCGGCGCCTGTGGGATGCCATCCACCTCCGCGTTCGCTGACTTCAGTCTGAGTCGCACCAACGCACGATTGTGCCTGCCCCGGTAGGAGACCCGGGCACTCGGACGAGCGGTTCGACGAAGACCTTCCCAAGAGGCGATTCCCCGGCGTGATGCCAGCCTGGCGGCCCTTTCGAGGCTGCGTGAACGACCGAGCTTAGGCCCCACCAGTAAGTGCTGGGCGGAAACACTTGGTGAGATGACGGACTCCGGGACTTCTGATCGCTGTACAGTCGATATGGGCATCCTGGGAATCACGAACTTCTAAGCCTATGGAAGGGTCGGCCGAGGTCGGGGGTGACCGTTCTTTCCCCAGCGAACACGGGAACTTGGATCAGCATCCAGAAGTCGGCTGGCTTGACCAGATCATTAAGATATTGCTCGTTGCGAGACCGTAGGTTGGCATCGGTGAAGGCGCGGACTGCGCCGTAGGTACCGCGACTGAATAGACCGGAGCAGATGGTCAATGTGGCCGAGGCATTGAGCGGATTGGACCGCCTCAGGATCAAGGCCAGATCGTACTCCAGGACCGGTGCACCATTCTGTATGGTCTTGGGTCGGCCTGGCGCGGACTCGTCTCGCCGGAAACGGGGACCATAGTACTGCCGCCTGTTACCCTCCAGAGTCGGTCGCCCATCTTGGTCTTCTATGACGACGAATTGAAGATCGAATTCCTCGTCAGCCTCTCCGACCTGAACATCGACTGGAAGATCGAGCAGACGTCGAAAAGAGTCAACAATTTCTATCCCAACACCGGCCTCCGCACCTCCGAGTATTACCGTGTTGCCAGTGAGATCATTGGCCGAGGTGAGGGCATCAAGTGTTCTCCAGCGAATATCGATGGCTGGATTCTCGGCCCGGATGTGCCCGACGAGTTCAAGCAAGGCATCGACGTCGCCGTTATTCAGATTCCTGATCGCGTTCGGATGTGTGGGGTTGAGCGCGTACTGCTGGATCGGCGCCATCGACTCCGTGATGTCGTCACTCTCGTGACCTGGGCCTCGTATCTGGCGCTGGCTGAAGGGTGTACAGAGGATCGTCACCGGCTGGCCGTCGGGGAAGTACCAGAAGCGGCCACCCAGAGCGCCCGTTTCGCGGCGTGAAGGAGCTGGCTTCTGCAGGGCCTCCTCGCGGAGGCGGACCAGCTTGTCGATCAGGTCCTCGCGTTCGCGGTCCTCTTCGGCAGTGAGGTCGTTACTACGGATGAGGGCAGCCGGCTTGGAGTCGACGCTGCGATGGGTGCTGAAGAAGAGGGCGTACTGGCGCAGGCGATCCTCTGGCGGGATCGCATTGGCGGCCTCCCACGACGAGATCAGGGCCGCGCTGGCACCGATGGCGTCGCCCAAGATTTTCTGGGTGACGTTCACGTCATCCCAGGTCTGGCGAAGACTGCGGAGGAACCGGCCTAGTGCCTCCTGAGCCGTTGTTGGCTCGGTCACTGCACCCCCTTGGCATGATATTTCAGCGACTCGTTGAGCAGAGCTGAAGCCTCGTGAGCGTCGCATGGAGTCACGCCATCGAGGCTTGGTCAGCGCTGATGCCGATACTTCCGGAGCAGTAAGCACGGACCGTAACAGTTTGTTGGGTGGTAAGCCAGCCACTTCAGGCTGTATCAGCTGTAGAGCTGATTTTGTTATGGACAATTTACGTCAAGCAAGTCATGCTGGTGTCAGCAATATCAGCTGAAGCAACCTGAAGCAACTGTCAGGGCTGAGCAGGGATGCTCCGCCACCCAGCCGATGAATCCCAAGCGTGCTGATTCACCGACTTGAAGGGACCGTTATCTGAACCTTGGCACCACCTGGAGGGGCAATGTTTTCGCTAGCATTTGCAAGCACAAGCCTGACCGAGCCGTCCGGCTCAGGCGGCTCCGGCGACGTCGGAACACTGATCGTCATTGTGATCATCGTGGCTGGGCTGGCCCTGTTGATGTCATCCAGTCCGGAAACGATCGTCGTGGTTGAGCGGTCAGGGGGCTTCGGCTGGCTGGTACTTGTCGTCCTGATCGGCGCTTTGTACGTGATCGGCAAGTACTCGGGAGTCACCTGACGGCTCTCCCGCGCCGAGCCTGCTGGGACCGCACGGAGGGGAGCTCCAGCCGGGTTCTTCGTCTCGAGCGCCTCGCCAGGCGACTTTGGTCACCTGCATCCCAGGGGACATCGCCCACGCCGCCCAGCCTGGCAGACTCTCCTCATGGGGCGCGTTCTCACCTCCGGTCAAGCAATTCCTGAGCAGCAGGCGACTGCGTCCGGTCGCAGCGTCGAGAGCCTGCCCAAGGCGCATCTGCACCTGCACTTCACCGGCAGCATGCGCCCGCAGACGCTCAAGGACCTGGCCGCCAAGCACGGCATCCGGCTGCCCGAGACCTTGCGCGAACATCACTTGCTCCGGCTGACCCCCGACGAGCGCGGCTGGTTCCGCTTCCAGCGCATGTACGACGCCGCCCGGGCCTGCGTCCGCGACGCCGATGACATGCGCCGGATCGTGATCGAGGCCGCCGAGGACGACGCCGCCGAGGGCTCACGCTGGCTGGAGATGCAGGTCGACCCGACCGGCTACGCGCCGCATGTCGGTGGCCTCACCCCGGCCCTGGAGATCGTCCTGGACGCGGCCGCTGAAGCCACCAGAACCACCGGCTGCCAGGTGGCGATCATTGTGGCGGCCAGCCGTACCCGGCATCCCCTCGACGCTCGCACGCTGGCCCGGCTAGCCGCCCGCTATGCCGGGGAAGGTCCGGGCACGGTCGTCGGTTTCGGCCTGAGCAATGACGAAAGACGCGGTGTGACCGAGGAATTCGCCGCTGCCTTCCGGATTTCGCGCAACGCTGGGCTGGCCAACGTGCCGCACAGTGGCGAACTGCTCGGCCCGGATCACGTCCGGCACACCCTGAACTCGTTACAACCAGTACGGCTCGGGCACGGCGTCCGGTCGGCGGAGGACCCGGAACTGCTGAAGCGGATCGTCGGCGCGGGGATCGCCCTCGAGGTCTGCCCGGCCAGCAATGTGGCGCTGGGTGTGTACCCGACCATGGCCGACGTTCCGCTGACCACCCTTGTCGATGCCGGCGCCACCATCGCTTTGGGCGCCGACGACCCGCTGTTGTTCGGCCCCCGGCTGGCCGCGCAGTACCAGGCCGCCCGCGACGTCCACGACATGGACGACGACGCTCTGGCTGCCCTGGCCCGCAGTTCCATCGACGCGTCGGTCGCCCCCGAGCCGGTGAAGCAGCAGCTGAACTCCGAGATCAGCGTTTGGCTCGGCTCACAGTGAGCAGCCGACCAGTTCGGGTTCCGGCACCAGGGAAATGCCGAACACCGAGCGGACGCCGTCCCGGACCTGGCGGGCCACGGCCAACAGGTCAGCCGCCGAGGCCGTCCCGCGATTGGTGATCGCCAGCGTGTGCTTGGTCGAGACCGCCGCCGGTCCGGGCAGGCCGAAACCCTTGGAGAACCCCGCCTGTTCGATCAGCCAGGCCGCGCTGAGCTTGACCATGCCGTCCGGTCCGGGATAGCGAGGAGCCGAAGCGGGAAGAGCAGCCGAATCCTCTGCGGAAACAACCGGATTGGTGAAGAACGAGCCCGCACTCCAGGTGTCGTGGTCGGCGTCATCCAGCACCATTCCCTTCGAACGCCGCAATGCCAGCACAGCTGAGCGGACATCGGCCAGCGGCACCCGGTCACCCAAAGACACTCCAAGAGATCGCGCCAGTTCGGCGTAGCGGATCGGTGCGGAAAGGTCTCCCACCGGCAGCTGAAACCGAACCTGCAGCACGACGAAGCGAGGACCGCCGTTGAACCGCTCCCGTTTGAACCGCGAATCCCGGTAGCCGAAGCCACATTCCGAAGAAGTGAGGGTGCGGATCGAGCGCGAGGACCGGTCCCAGGCCCGCACCCGGGCGATACACGAACCGACCTCGCCGCCGTAGGCACCCACGTTCTGGATCGGCGTCGCCCCCGTCGACCCGGGGATCCCGGACAGCGTCTCCAGCCCGCTCCAGCCCTGTGAAACCGCCTGCAGCACGAACGGATCCCACGGCTCCCCCGCCTCAACCGTGACCTCCGCTCCACCGCAGTAGTCCACCGACTCGGCCCGGACACCCCCAGTCGCGACCCGGATCACCGTGCCGTCGAAGCCGTCGTCGCCGATCAGCAGGTTCGAGCCGCCGGCGATCAGCAGCACCGGCTCCCCCGCCGCATCCGCCGCCGACACCGCGGAAACCAGCTCCTGCGCGGTCGAGGCCGTCACCAGGCGTGCCGCCGGCCCGCCGGCCCGCAGCGTGGTCAGCGAACTCAGGTTCTGCGCCACCGGCGGCAGGATCACGGGGCCACGCTAGCCGACGGCGTAACCGGTGGCCGGACCGAGTGCGCGGTGAGCAGTGCCAGCACCACCGCACCGCTGACCGCCACCATCGACTGGGC